>JAIRYO010000024.1 GCA_031267725.1 Holosporales bacterium
TTAAGCATTCGTTGAAGATCTACGTTTGCGGCCGGCCGCTTTGTTCAGGGTTTGATAGGAAAGGATTAAAAGAAAGAAGTACTCAAATCATTGGAGCATGGTTTACTGCCTATTCAGGCGG
Organism: Holosporales bacterium; assembly: GCA_031267725.1. Lineage (GTDB taxonomy): Bacteria > Pseudomonadota > Alphaproteobacteria > RUG11792 > RUG11792 > JAIRYO01. Next base: position 122 of record JAIRYO010000024.1, read on the forward strand.
GGCAGTGCAGGAGGCATGGTTATGTCTGTTGTTGTAGCTGAGCAAGTAAGTCACTCTGCCGCAAACATAAATGTTCCACGTGGAACAATTGATTTAAAAAAAGTTTTCCAAAATTAACGGAATATTAAACTTTTTGTGATACGCCAAGCTTGTGCTTACAAAACGAGAGAACAACTCAGGTGTTGCGGCCGGACCCGACCGGAGGTCCCCCAGTGGTGGGTGGGGGCTAGGGATGGAATATATAGGGTATCATAAAAAGCTTAATTAAACGTTAATTCACAAGGAGTTTTTTTAAAGGTATAAAGATATAGTTTAATTATAGTAGGCCTGAGTAGATTCTGCTTGACTTTTGAAGGGAGGTTTTCAGGCTCGACTCAAACATAAAATGTTACACGTGAAACAATTGATTTAAAAGCTTAAGCGCCCGGCCAGCCTCAAACAGAACATGATTCCTGAATGACCCAGTCTGAATAGACCATAAACAACCTCTTCACCCTTTATGTATATTACCAAGTCCTCTAAGCAATATTCGAAAACTGCAGTACTTCGCTATATTCAGGCTTGATCATGCAGGAGTCATGGTTATTAGAAGGAAAATAACTCTGCATTTCATTTCACATCTATTTGAATTTGAACATCATCTACACAGGAAAGTTATGTGATGAGACAGCTAAGAAATGGGAAGTATGTTACAAGAGAGGGATAAAACCTAGGGAAATACAGGAAATTTTAGAGGGAAGTAGAGCAACATATTACAGAAGAAAAAAGACTTTAAGATACCGGGATAATAAGGAGTAAGAGGCCAAAGAAGAAAAGAAAGTTTGATAGATATGCAATTCCTTGAACATTCAAGGATTGCAAAGATATGAAGATAGGAGAGAATGTCTAGTGTTATAGTAATGCCGAAAGCAGTATAAATAAATATAATACTTATGGACCACATCAAGGCTTATGAAGTTTGATACATGATTCAAAAATATGATAGACTGCACGAGGCTTGATTATTTTCTTGAAAGCTATTTTAGGATTGTGTAACAATGTGAGGATAGAAGGAAGCGCCCATAGCTCAATTGGATAGAGCGTCAGACTACGGATCTGAAGGCTGAGAGTTCGAGTCTTTCTGGGCGCACCACCGTTCGTTCGGGAGTTTTTGTTTCATGAGTTTTTTAAAACGTATTCTTTTGTCGTCGTTTTTTCTTATTGCCTATTTTTTGCTAATGGAGAAAGGTCTTGCCCAGTCGTATTCTGGACAGCAAGCTAATGTTTATCAAGCAGATGCGGGAGTGCCCTCTCAGCAGGCTGCTAATTCCGCATCTACTGCTTTAAACTCTCAAAGTCAGCTGATTTCCAACATATTTTTGGAATACTATGCTAAACAGGGGGATAACTTTGTAACTTCTGTTTATTGCGTTGAGAACGATGCGCTGGTAAAGCGGAATCTCAGTTCAAAGGAATTAAAAAAGACCATTGTTATATTTTTTGGAGATTGGTGTCAGCAGTGCCATAATTTTATAACTGCTTTTTCGAAATATGTTGAAGCTTTAAAATCTCATGGTTTGAAGTTAATATTTTTGGCTGTTCCTCAAGTACATAAGCTCAGAAATTGGAAAGGGCCTACTCTCGAAGAAATTCAAGAGGCTAAAGATAAGATTTCCTCATATGGGATAAATCTTTCATCAGGCGTGAGTGTTATGTTTACTTCCGGAAAAGTTGCTTTGGCAAAGTCTGGAATTGAAGGTTTGCCAGTTGTAATCGCTATTAAAAACGGGGTAGAATATTTTCGAGGGGTTGGAGCAACTGGAGTATCTAAATTACAGTTTAACGATCCAAATGTTTCCTCGCAGTTTCTTCAGATTTGGGATGATGATACTAGCAGCAATATAGGTGATTCTCAGGAAGAAGACGAGGATTCAAGCAATAAAAAACAAAAAAAGAAACATAAAAAAAAAGCGAAATGGGGGAGTGTTTCGAAAAATTCAACCCCATTCAAAAATTATAAAAGTTCGAGATATGGCTCACGCGAATTGACCGAAATCTTAAACAATATCTGGCCTTCTCAATCTCCAAGACAGCAACCAAAAGTTGAGAAACATCGCTTTAGAGGATGTACTTGTTCATCTAGGAATTGATTGAATGGCGATTATTTAGCATGGGGACTCGGCGTGACGATAGGCGTATGTTTGTGCGGCGCGCCTTTGTTTTCACCAGTCTTAAGTTAGTTCTCGGATTTATTGTTTTAGTAAGGCTTTCGTATTTACAGATATTCAACTCTGTTCACTATAAATTACTTTCCGAAAAAAATCGATTAGTTACAAAACAGATTTTACCTGCTAGGGGGAATGTTTTAGATTCAACGGGAAAATATCTTGCTAAAAATAAATTTTCGTATTCAGTTGTTTTTGATTTACTGGAAACAAGTACGGAAGAAAGAGCGGAAGCGATAAATATTTTATTGAAAGAAAAAAAATTAGATGAGATGGTTACCGAAAAACTCAAGGCTTTTCCAAAGAGAGTAAATAGAGAGAATCGGTTGATACTACTTCAAGAGGATCTGAACTGGGAAACTTTAGCTAGGTATTCTGTTTTATCATCAAAAATTCCGGGTATTGTTATTGAAAAATTTCAGACAAGAAGCTATTTGTATCCAGAAGAATTTTCTCATGTTATCGGATACATTGGTTCTCCCACAAAAGAAGAAGTGGAAAAATCCGAAAATACCGCATTTTCGCTTCCGATGGCAAAAACTGGAAAAACTTGTATTGAAAAGTACTATGATAGCGATCTTTTTGGAAAGGCTGGAATTCGTCATGTTGAAGTTAATTCAAGGCGCCAATTTGTAAAAGATATAGACACCATAGATTCGACTTCGGGAAAAGATTTGAACTTGACGATTAACCTGGATCTACAGCTAGAGGTGTATAAGATACTATCTCAGCATAGAAGTGCTTCTTGTGTTGTCATGGATGTTCATAATGGAGCAATTCTCGCCCTTGTATCGTATCCCGGCTATGATACTAACATTTTCACTAAAAGGATAGAAGGAGATGTATTAAAAGCTCTTTATGAAAATCCCTATAAGCCGATGATAAATAAAGTAGTTAGCGGACTATATGCTCCAGGCTCGGCTTTTAAAATGATAACAGGACTTGCTGGACTGAAAAAGGGTGTTATTAATAAAGATACTAGGTTTAATTGCTCTGGTTTCTGCGAACTTGGTAATCACAAATTTCATTGCTGGATGTGGAGATATGGGGGGCATGGAAGCGTTAACCTTAAAGAAGCGTTGGCGCAATCTTGCGATGTTTATTTTTATAATGTTGCAAAGTTGTTGTCGGCAGATGATATAGCAAAAGTTGCAAATGATTTTGGACTTGGCGAAATAACTAAGATAGATATTCCGAATGAGAAGCAAGGGTTGATTCCTACGAAGTCCTGGAAAAAGGAAAAGAAAAAACAGAAATGGACAATGGGAGATACGTTTAACATGGCTATTGGTCAAGGATTTGTTTTATCAACCCCGATTCAATTGGTGAAGATGATTTCGATTTTTGTTAACGGATTAATACCGATAACCCCACATCTTCTGATATCGGGAGATGCGCCTCAGTATAGAAAGTTGGATTATAAACCTGAGCATATCAAAATCATCCTAGATGGAATGTATGATGTTGTAAATTCACCGAAAGGGACAGCTAGAAAGGCCGCTATTTTTGACGAAGATTTCAAATTTGCGGGAAAGACCGGAAGCTCTCAAGTTTTTAGAATAACCGAACAACTTCGTAGAGAAGGGAAAACTACTTTTGAAGATTATCAGAAAAAAGAACATGCCATATTTGTTGGTTTTGCTCCAACAGATGATCCCCAAATTGCTGTATTAGTTTTAGTAGAGCATGGAGGAAGTGGCGCGAATACTTCTGCACCAATTGCTCGAGATGTGCTTCTTGCTGCAAAAAAATATCTTCTTTTCTGAAATTGAAAAGATCGAAATTTTGAAAAATGTGACGCTTAGTGTTTTGTAAAGCGTCTATTTAACTCCTTCTCTTTATTAGAAGCTTCAGTCTGCTCCAGAAAGTTTTTGTATCAGATTTAAACTTTACTTCTGCTAATCTTTTCAGTACGATCGTTTGACGATGCCAACTTGAAGCGCTTTGCGCAGGTGAGCCGGCGATTTTGCTTCCAGAATCGGTATTCCGTAAAACTCCAGATTGAGCGGCTACCATAACCTTATCTCCAATTGAAATATGCCCTACCACTCCAACTTGTCCACCGAGAAAACACTGATTCCCTATTTTAGAGCTTCCGGCGATCCCAGATTGAGCGGCGATAACACAATATTCGCCTATTTCCACGTTATGGGCAACATGAACACTATTGTCAATTCTAGAGTGGCTTCCAATTTTGGTATCATTCGAACTTCCGCGATCGATTGTACAATTAGATCCAATTTGAACATCATCTCCAATGATAACTTTTCCAACCTGGAGAATATCAGTTATCCCAGTTTTTCCGGTAAAGAAACCAAATCCTTGTTGGCCAATTCTAGCTCCCGCTTTGATATAGGTAGATTTTCCAATAACGGCAAAGCCAATTGTTACATTCGATTCGATATATGAATTTTCTCCAATTTCAACTCCGTGCAAAATAGTTGTATTGCTCCCAACATAGGTTCCAGCTTTAATGATAGCGCCATCTGAAACGGTGACAAAATCAGATATATAGCATCCCTTTTCGATAATTGCAGTTTTTGCAATAGAGGCCTTTTTAGAAAGGAAAAGTGCATCGTGAGAGCTTTTTATTGAATAAAATTCTTTGAGAAGAATTGCATAAGCTAAATAGGGCTCATCGACAACAATAGCTATCGTATTAGCTGGAAGTAAATGTTTATTCTCATTAGAAATGATGCAGGCAAATGCTTTCGTTTTTTTTAAATCTGATGCATATTTTGCGTTGTGAAAAAACGTAATATCAGAGTCTGTCGCCATATCAATAGTAGTTACATCAATGATACGTTTTGCCGCGGGGCAACCTTTTAAAACGTTTATAGACAACAGCTCGCATATACGCTTTATCGTGACAAATGGCTTTTTATCAAAAAATCTTTGATCTATCATTTTTCTAGTTCCTCCAGATCTATGTTTGGCAAAATTTCGTCTAATTTTTGGATAATTAAATCGGTTACATCAATGTCTTTTGAATTGTAAAAGACGTTAAGCATGTTTCCAGAACTTTTGTTTAAGATTAGGTTTAGGTTGAGGAATTTCGCTACTGTTTCGATTACATACAATAACTTCATTTGAATGAGATCTGAAAGCTTTATATCGGAGTTTTTAATAGATTGCATTTCTGAATTGTATTGTGAAGAAATTCGTTTCCACTTCGTTTCTATTCTGGACAGTTCTTTATTTTTTTCATTAGACGATAGATTTTGATCGTTCTTCACTTTTTCGTACGCGGATTTTGTTTGGGATTCTGCCTTCTGTATCTTGGAAAGAAGCGCTGTAACCGCCTCTGCAATCCTTTCGTGAGATTTAAAGCATATCGCAGTTGATTTTAGTTTTTCTCCATCAAGTACTCCAATTTTGAAAATTTCAAAACTTTTTGCGCTGCTCATTTTATCAAAAAAATACTCGGTGATAAAAATAGACAGAACTAAAATAAAAAAGATAACAACAAAAAGACACCGTTTTTTTGTTGTTACATCCCGCATATCCATACGAAGTTGTGGTCAAGCCAATTAGCATAAATGATACAACTCATTGCCAAAATAGTACATGTGATTTTTTGATCTGTATACGTTCACATAGTTTGAGACAAAAGACGCGGAGTTAGCTTTCGTATATTAAATCTAGCATACCCCAGCCTGGATAGGCCGTAAACCATACTTAAATGATTATTCTCTCATTTTAATATGTGATGAACTTCCTATGTATATAGTTACTTTATCCTCTTTAAAGACTTCCTCTATTCTTCTTATAACTTCTTGTAACTTCATTCTACTTCTTTTTAAAAGGATAAGCATTTTCTATTATACTACTTCATCAACAGAACTAAATGGCTCTGGTATGTTCATATAGTTTTAGACAAAAGAAGATGTCTCTTGAATTCTTGTAGTTCCTCCTTCCCCAATTTCATATAAGAGCACCATTTTTTATAAGGTTATGAAGCCCTAACAAATCTCTTCTTAAGGAGATACTTCTTTACTGGCTTCAAGAATATCTTCTTCGTATCTTTCCACTAATCTTTTCCCAGCTTCTTATACGAAACTGGGGGAAATTATGGATTTGACTGTTTTTTTTGTGCATCGTATACTCATCGGTGGTTAATTATTGATTGTATATTTCTTATGAACACTATGTTACGAAGCTTATTTGCAGCCACTTTGCTTTTTGTTTGCGGTTGCGAGGATAATAAAGAACAGGATATTATCACTTTTGGTGTTAGCGCGGATTACCCACCATTTGAATATTATGAAAACGGTAAAATGGTTGGTTTTGAAATCGACCTAGCCGAATCTGTTGCAAGCAAATTAGGCAAAAAGTATGCGTTTAAAGATATGGCTTTCCCATCTCTTTTTGCGGACCTTCAAAATGGAACGGTAGATGTCGTCGTTTCGGCTATAAATCCAACTGATCTTAGGCGTCAAAGCTATGATTTCACTAGAGCATACTACACTGTCGGTATAGCATTGGTTCAGAAAAAAGATGCGAGCACTTATGGTATATCCAACATAAAAGTAGCTTGCCAAGTGGGATCGGTTCCAGAACAATGGATGAAAAAAAATAATCCTGAAGCTGAAATTGTCGCAGTTGATAACGTAAACCAAGCTGTAGAACTTATTAAAACCGGACACGTTGATGCTGTATCATTAGACGCAACAGTGGCCAAACAGATTTGTGATAAGAACTCAGACTTAGTGTTTATAGTGCTTGTGGAACCATCAGAAAATGAAGATTTCGGGTTTGCGATGGCGACGAAAAAAGAGTCACTTCTAAAGAATCAAATCGACACTGTAATCCAACAACTTGAAGAAAGTGGAGAATTGTCAACCATCAAGAGCAAATGGAACCTTGACGGTGAATGATCTCGCATCTAGTTTTTTATATATTGCTTCAGGAGTTGTTTTAACCTTAAAACTGCTCCTCGGCTCCGTTTTTTTTGGATTGATATTTGGTACGTTGCTTGCAATTTTTCGACATCGTGGGGTATGCAGGCCAGTAATCAGCGCTGTTGTATCTATAATAAGGGGCACTCCAGTCATGTTACAGTTAAGCGTTGTTTATTTTATAATTCCTCAACTTCTTGGAAAAAGACTTGACATAGTTTCGACTGGAATCCTTGCTTTTGGAATTAATAGTTCTGCATATGTTTCAGAAATACTGAGATCAGGTATCGAAAGTCTTTCGAAAGGGCAATTTGAAGCAGCTCGTTCTCTTGGAATTCCGAACTTTTATATGTGGAAAGATATAATACTTCCGCAGGTAGTTATGAATATATTTCCGGCGCTTATTAATGAGGCGGTAACTTTGTTGAAAGAAACAGCTCTGATAACAACGATTGGAGGAATGGATATCATGAGAAGATCTCAGATTGTAGCGGCTAACCAATATGAGTATTTCATTCCGCTGTGTATAGCCGCTGCTGTTTATTACATACTTGTTTTATCAATAGAGTTTATTGGTAGAAAAGTAGAAGGGCTAAAATTCAAATGTTGAAGGTTTGTAAGATAAATAAATCATTCAACGGAATCGAGGTCTTACATGATGTCAGCATAGATATAGAAAAATCAAGTATTGTTGGAGTTACTGGTCCATCCGGAAGCGGAAAATCAACCCTGTTGCGCTGTATTCAAAAATTAGAAATTCTGGATTCTGGAAAGATAGACTGTTCCAATAAAGTCGCTTTTATGTTTCAAGATTTTCAATTATTTTCACATATGACAGTGTTACAAAATCTAACTTATGCCCCAACTTTGAAGAATGTTTCTAAAAAGGATTACTACATAGATAAGGCTAATAAAATACTCAGTGATTTAGGGATGAAAGAAAAAGCAAATGAGTATCCAAATCGATTATCTGGTGGGCAAAGGCAGCGAGTTGCTTTAGCCAGAAGTTTAATGATTGATCCGGATGTATTGCTTTGCGATGAGCCAACATCAGGTTTAGACATTGCCACTACAACTGATGTGGTGACACTTTTGCAAAACGTTAACAGACATGGAGTTACGCTCATTGTTACTTCTCACAATCTCGATTTTTTAGTGCAAATTTCTGATAAAATTGTCTTGCTTAAAGACGGGAAAATAGCAACAGAAATTGATCCAAAATCATTCAATGATCCAGTTGAGTACTTGAGAGGCTATTATAATTAGTTTTTAAGCTCTTCACTATTTATCTTGGAATTAATCTAAGGAATAAGGGTTTACCTATAAGCATATATTAAGCTTTCCCTTTCCCTCAACGTTCTTTGCAACCTGGTAAGTGTGGCTCAAGCTTCTCGTAAATCTCATCAGATATATCATACCTGTAACAAGCTTGCGTTTCCATAAACTTTCCACAAAATAAACGAATCGTCGAAACCTCCAGCCAGTCCTAAAATATAATGGGAGGGCTTGAAAGAAGCTACTCATATGGAAGTCTATTACCAGAGTTCAAGAGACCTCTCTTTTGTCTCAAACTATACGAACGTCTTAAACATAAAAGATTGACAGAAAGCCAATTGTACGTTAGCATCGTTCGAGATTTTTGTTTCTAGTGTTCGGCGTGGAATATGGGTACATCATTCGCGAAGTCCTCTGATATTAATAGAAGATGGATACTTATTGATGCAAAAGGGTTGATCCTTGGAAGAATGGCTGTCATTATTGCTAATATCCTTAGAGGAAAGGACAAGGTTTTTTTTACTCCGAATGTGGATTGCGGAGACAACGTCGTTGTTATAAATGCTGATAAAGTTGCTCTGACAGGAAATAAGCTAGACGAAAAGATGTACTATTGGCACACGGGTTATCCCGGAGGAATAAAGCATCGCAGTATGAGACAGCTGCTCGAAGAGCCTCGTTCTGATAGGGCGGTTTTTAATGCGGTTAGGAGAATGATGTCTAAGGGGCCTTTGTCGCGCTCTATCCTCTCTAAACTTAGAGTGTATAAAGGCACGGAACATCCACATGTTGCGCAAAATCCGGAGATTTTGGATATTTCAAAATTGAACAGTAAAAACACTCGGAGAGAGAGATAATGATGAAAAATACTAGCGTTGATAAATTGGCAGGTGGCGTTGTTGAGACAACAAGGGAAAAGAGCGATCTTGATCCTCAGGGAAGAGCTTATGCGACCGGGAAAAGAAAAACGTCTATCTCAAGAGTTTGGATCAAATCAGGAACTGGGAAGATTCTCGTAAATGGAAGGGATCAGGAGACCTATTTTACGAGGCCGGTTTTGCGAATGTTAATTGCTCAACCCTTTGCGATATCCGAAAGAGAGGGAAAGTACGACGTGTTTTGCACCGTGGCGGGCGGAGGACTATCTGGGCAGGCAGGTGCTGTTCGGCACGGAATAAGTAGAGCTCTCAATGCTTTTGAGCCCGACTTGCGTGCAATATTGAAAAAAGCTGGCTTTTTAACCAGAGACTCGAGGGTGGTTGAGAGGAAGAAATATGGGCATAGAAAAGCCCGCAAAAAGTCCCAGTTCTCTAAAAGGTAGTATTTTTGTGAATTCCAAACTTAGGAATTTTGCAGTCCTAACAGTTTTTTTAGCCGCTTTGTTCCTTCCAATGTTTTTTGGATTTCTTGTTCCTTTGCAGGTTAGATCGGCTTTATACGCTGTTAGCACTTTAATAAAAGACCTTTTGGTTTCTTTTTTACCTTTTGTGATATTTTGTTTAATATTTAGCTCCATAACAAAACTTGGAACAAAGGCAATAAGGTGCATACTCATAATCGTACCACTTGTTTGTTTTTCAAATTTTGTAAATACGATGCTTTCGTATTTTGCTTCTAACTTGTTGAAAAACCCAAATTTGACATTTGCCAAAAGTATGATTTCCGCCCAAAAGGAACAACTGATTCCGTATTTTTCGATAAAAATCCCAGAGATTTTGTCAAATGATGTGGCGCTAGTAGCGGCAATTTTTATAGGCTTGCCTTTAGCAATATTCAAACCATCGCTTGCTAGTTGGCTTTCGGTAAAATTTGAAGGAATCACAAAAGTTTTTTTTAAAATTCTATTCCCTATAATGCCGATATTTGTAGCAGGAACAGCCTTAAAATTGCAATATGATGGGGTATTAAAATCTATCTGTGAGCAATACCTTCCTGTATTATTCGCATTCGTTATGTCTGCTTACGGAATTGTCTCTTTTCAATTTATCTCACTTGCAAAGTTCAAATTTTCTAAAGCTTTTTTTTATGCACAAAATATTTTTCCAGCAATTATAACCGCCTTTAGTTCAATGTCTAGCGCGGCAGCGCTTCCGCTTTCGATAAAAGCTGCTGAAAAAAATGTTTCAGAAAAAAGTAATGCGGGGATAATTGTTCCCCAAACAGTCAATATCCATCTGGTTGGAGATTGTTTATTCATTCCAATGATAGCAATTGCTGTTATGACGTCCTTCGGTATGGATATGCCCTCTATAAGCCAGTATGTTATATTCGCGATACATTTTGTTCTTGCAAAGTTTGCCGTTGCTGCGGTTCCGGGAGGTGGCGTACTCGTCATGTTGCCAGTAATGCAAAAATACCTCAATTTGTCATCAGATATGTTGGCGTTGGTCACAGCGCTTTACATACTTTTTGATCCACTGATAACAACATGTAACGTTTGTGGGAATGGGGCTATGGCGATAATCTTTGACAAGATCGTTAAAACGCGAAAAAAAAACTGAAAGGAAAAGCCCCCCTCTCTCCTTCAAATAATCAGCTAAGTAAAATAGCTGATTGCAAGTTTGTTATTATGCAATATATACTTTAAAGATTGTGAAGATCGGGTTTTAATATCAATGGGATTAGCGCGAAAATTTTTCACCATAAGCAGCCTTACCATCGTAAGCAGGGTTTTTGGAATCGTTAGAGAAGCTGTATTAATTCGTTTCCTTGGTGCATCAATTGAAATGGATGCATTTACAACCGCTTTCAAATTTCCTAGCTTTTTCAGAAGATTTTTTGCAGAAAGCGGATTTCAGTCAATATTTGTTCCATATTTTACAGATTTCGTTGTAGCAGAAAAATTGAAGGGAGCAACCTATTTCTCTTCAAGGATTTTTTCATTAATATTTTTAGTAATGCTGATTGCTACGGTTATCGTTTGCATTTTTGCGGAGCAGTTCACGATATTGATGGCTCCTGGTTTTATTAATTCGCCTGAAAAACTAGCACTGACCATAGAATTTACAAGAATAATATTTCCAAGTATTGCTTTTATTTCCTTATCAAGCGTTTATTGCGGAATTCTTGTTTCATATCAAAAGTTTTTTATATTTGCGATGATTCCAATACTGGTCAATTGTTTATTGGTGCTCTCGCTATTCATTTGCCAAGATATGATTTCAACTGGAAGAAGGATTTCATATGGGACATTAGCCGCTGGGATTTTTCAGTTTGTATATATGTATATTTGCATTAAGGTTAAGAAATTGCCAAGCCCTAAATTGCTTTCTCTTAAGATGACTCCGAAAATTAAAGAGCTTTTGAAAAAGTTGATTCCTGTTTTGGCCGGGGCGGGAGTTGCCCAGATTAATGTTTTAACGGGCTCGTTCTTTGCCTCATATTTACCGACAGGATGCATTACTTTTTTACACTGCGCTGATAGATTTATTCAATTTCCATTAGCCCTTTTTGGCGTGTCAATCGGAATCGTGTTACTACCGGAGATTTCGGAGCAAATTGCAAAAAAGAAATACTCAAATTTGAAAGATGTTCAAACTAGGGCTCTGTTGTTTACGTTGCGGCTTACCCTTCCTTCGGTTGTCGCTCTTATATCGTTGTCATACTGTGCAATTTCGCTAATTTATGGTTATGGAAAATTTGATCAAGATGCAATTCAAAATACATCTAACATACTAAAGGCCTCCTCATTAGGGCTCCCGGCTTATGTTGTCGCTAAAGTCATGTCTTCTATTTTGTTTGCGCAAAAAGACTCTAAAACTCCGCTTATTGCGGCAATCTTCTCCATAGTTGCTAATATCGTCTTCGTCGTTTTGCTTATCATTCCATTTAAAGAAATTGGAATTGCTGTTGGAGCCTCACTTGCTGGTTTTGTGAACGTTTTCATAATGTTTAAAAAATCAAAAGGAAGTATCGCTTTTGAAAAATCTACAATTATAGATTCCGCTAAAATATTGCTAGCCTCCCTCATTATGTTTGCTGTAATACTATTTATTAATTCATACTATAATCTTCGAAATTTAAAAGTGTTTGAGGAACTACTTTTGATTGGTATGTCTTGCATCATCGGGGCGATTGTCTATATTGGATCATTGTTTATTCTTGGAGATTCAGTTATGAGATCCTTCTTCAATTTTATACGAAAGAAAGTATCTTAAAGCATTAAAGCTCCGTGCTTTGGCTAGTCTCGTCATATTGATCTAGAAGGCGACTTAAATCGTTTCTTTCCTTTTTGCCGACCTCTTCCCTTTTTTCGATTATCAATTTTTTGGGTTTTAGTTTTGCTAATTCCTCGGCCGTTTGACCTTTTTCAGATTTATCCTCTGAGACTTTTTCGCTTTCAACAAAAGATTCGGTGTTATATGTACCTTCCTCTAACTCAGCAATTGTTTTTTCACTTTCTGCAACAATTTTGCTCTTTGGTGCATCTAGAATATTTTTGCTAGATTCTTGAAAAATCGATGCGGAAATGTCATCTCTAATAAAATCTAAAATCCCTTGTTTTTTCACCTGAGACATATGAGATAAGAGCTTTTCTTGAATGTTTTCAGGAAGAACTAAAATTAAAAAATTTGATACATCAGTAATAATTGGTCTAAACCTTGAATTTCCCCCCCATTCTGAAGTATCAATTAGCATGCACTGATTGGCTATCAAATCAATAATTGCCAATATAACAATTCCACGCCCTATTCCTAAAATTCCCCCTAGAACTTTATCGATGTTATTTAAAAGGCTTTTTTTCACCAAATTGGAACAAAAATAGTTAAACATACTTAGAGCCGTTAAAAAAACAATAAACAAAAATCCTCCCGTGACGAAATCTGCAATTAATCCATGGCTAATATACGAGCGCGTAATTTCTTTAGCGTAGGGAAAAAGCAAGGTTGCCAAATATATTCCGCCGCCCCAAGCAACAATTGCAAGCACTTCTTTCGTGAATCCTCTAACCCATCCAACAATCAGGGATAAAACTAGGATTACACCTATAAACATATCAACAGAAAAAAAATCGGTGCTTTCCATATGATAAATACAAAACAAATTACATTTTATTCTAGCATGAAAACAGACTTGTATTCAATGATTGAACCGGGTGTATCTACGTTCATATAGCCCAAGACAAAAGAGAGTCCTCTTGAAGTCTGGTAATATGCTCGGCGGGAGTAAGCTCTTTAAAGCCTACATACACGCGCTTGTAATTACCGAATGTATGAAAGGTGTTTTTAAATGGTTTTTAATATATTTCTCATAACTTCTTGTGCACTATAACCGGAGTTACATCAGCGCCAATTCTTTCGAATAATCTCTGGTGAGAGAGGAAAACCGTTCGCGTCCCAGCAAGTCCTTTTCCGGAACAAACATGTAAAATCTTCAATATGAAACCTTTGGAAAGAATAAAACAGCACCGTACTAAGCTTGGGGAGGATTACAAGAGACACATAAAGTAACTCTCGTGCGCACGATGCCGGAAGCTCTGTCGAACTTCGACGCAGATACTAACATACATTTTCATTTTATTAAACAACTTTACACATATCATGAGACAAAAAGGAGATCTCTTGAACTCCATTAATATCCCCCATTGGTGTATCTCCTTTCAATCCTTGATGAGGTCCTATAGAATCCTCTAAAAGGTTGGGATTATCATAAAACTCGGTTCTAAATATTCCTTTACTTCTTTCAACTCCTCCATTGTATTTAGGACTAGCTGGAGGTAATACATACAAAGGTATCTCTAATTCTTTACAAGTATCTTCAAAATCTTTCATAAATTCACTACCTCCATCAACTTGTATTGATTTAATTGTATATGGTGCTTTTGTTATTAATTCTCTTAAGAATTTAGTTGCAGTAGAGCTTTTTGCGTTGCTATAACAATTAGCATATATAAACTTAGATTTTCTTAAATTCTTTGGCTTCTTACTCTTGATTATTCCAGCATGTAAAAACTTCTTTCGTCGGTAGTAAGTTGCTCTACTTACCCCTAATATCTCTTGTATTT
>JAIRYO010000046.1 GCA_031267725.1 Holosporales bacterium
GACTTCTTTCGAAACAAAGATATTTCGAGGAATTTATAGGAGCATACGGAGCGCAGGACCGCAGTGTACATGTGGTACATGAGGATCCGAGCACCGAAGCGACGCAGAAATTACCGAAATAGCGCATGTTTCGAAAGAAGTCTATTGACAGCATCGTCTGAAGCTGACATCTTTGGTCACGGGTCACGTGACGATAGCCTTTCGGGGCCATGTTAACCTCCTTTTAATTCAATTCAGAGATTAACTTCTTCCGTGACCCTCTTCAACCTAAATATACACAACCTGAAATGGCAAATCGCCTCAAATATCAGCCTTCACTCAATTGCACTTCCACCTTGAATGGGCGTTTTAAATTATGGCAGGGCCGGTACTTTCTCTAAACCATCAATCCAGTTCTTTAACGCCAAGCCAATGTCAAAATTTTCCGAAAGTTTTATAACATCTTTATTCTTGAGAGATGTTTCGGGAATCTTTCCATTAATGTACTCCAGGATAGCCTCATTATACGAAGAAAGGTTATGCTTAAATGCGTAATAAATTAAGTGGAAAGAGTCTTCGATTTTACTATTTTTGAGAATTTTCCGAAAAGATTCGGTTTTATTTGGAAACAATGAAAGAGCCGTTTCATAATTATCAGACCTTTGAATATCATTAATATGCCTAATCATAAATACTGCATTTCCTTCACTTATTAGTTTTTCTTCCACTTCCGGAATATGGCAGAGCTCCTCTAAAAAATGTCCGTATTTTTTTGAATCAGATTGATAACCCTTTTCAACCTTAGCAAGGATATCAGGCAATATACTGTAACTGTAGGTGATCTCTTTTCCCTCAATTGTTAATCCACAAATCGATTCATAAAGTAAATGTGGATTAAATGCTAAAGTTCTCTTGAGAGTATTCAATAAAGCATCAGTGTAGAGAACTCCAGCTCCATCAGATCCATAAAGGAGATGTATAAAATTCTTCATAACATAAACTGGAGCTTCTTGAGAAAACCTCGAAATTTCAATTTCGTTTTTGTCTTTTATAGCCACTAATATATCTTTTCGATATTTTTTTTCTCTCGCCAATAAGTCTATGAATAAACCGTCTGTAAACAGATGGATATCACTGGGACAATGCTTATCCTTAAATTCCTCGAATGATGCCAAGATATTATCGCTAACTGGAAAAGAAGTTTGATCAACAACATGTTTCTTATCACATTGACGCATATGTTGCCCTAGGGCATCATCTATTTTATTAAGATTAAGAAACAAAACGCCAATATCATCGAGCATATTAATGGTTTCCAAGATTCGCCTTAAATTTGAATCTTTAGTAGATTCTGCAAACTTTTCTTCAGCGGTTTTTTTACAATAAAGGGAGCGTCTAAGTCCAGCGTCTCCGAAAAATGCTGCTATTACATTATCACCGTAAGGTTTTTTTCTTTTGTCTCCTAGGAAAGCTCGCAATTTTCCCATCACTCCCCATTGTGGTTGCCATTTATACACTGGATCATAGGAAATATTGCACCCATGCAAGAAGCCTGTTTTTGAAAAAAAATCAAAAATAAAGTTGACTGTCTCGCCAGGATGGTCTACAAAACCAGTATGCGCCCAATATCTTTTGAAACAGCAGTCAAATTTATAGAGCAAGGCCGCATCGCCTTTTAGAGTGCATTGTTTAATATTGACTTTGTATTTTTCGATTATCTTTGCGACAATCATGTCCCAATTATAAAAATCAATTGAACTCAAGTTATCTGGCCGCGCTGACAAAAGACGTTCAAATCGTACTTTGCCTCCTGCATCGCCCGGATTTAAAGAAATCCCCATATTGGCAAAACTCAAAAGAGTATCCACGTCCTTGTATTCAAATTTTTTTTTCTTAAGAGCGTCCGTAAAAAAATCTTCAAATAACACGAGTTTTTCCAAATTTAATGCAGCCAAAACTTTTCCTAGTTCACCACCATCGTACTTTTCTTTTTGATAAGTATTCATTAAATTTAAGATTAGTTGTCTTTTTCGTGCTATTGTAAAGTTTTCCCCGAGAAACTTCGCAGACTTTTGCATAATTTCAATCTTCTCTCCAAAATCTTCGGGGTATGTACCCTCCATGGATGCCTTAAGGGCAATTAACTGCATCTCGTCCGTTGACAGCAGATTCTTCGCAGAAATTCCCCCTTCAAGCCCGGGCAAATATTTATCCAATGTGTCCGCAACTTCGAACAGCCCATTCTGTCCAATAGCCTTCCAAACTGCATCCCTGATTTCTTTAGATTTCGGATTTAATGAAGCTGGAAATAATGTTAAATAACTTTCAATTAGGTTTGTCCACCCCTTTTCAATCAAAAAATGCAAAATATCTGGAGGTGGTGAAAGCGAAAAAGCTTCCTCTGCACGTTTTAGGAGATACTTGTCTTTATGAAAAATAATCAGACTGTTATCAATTGGCCTATGCCGAGCCTGCAATAACCTGAACACATGCGTTTTTACCATCACGTTCCAATATTCTTCGAACAATTTCTGCTTGTCCGGGGATAAATCATAATGCCATGTGCCTTTAACCTTAAACCGCTGCCCTGGGTCAAGATAAATGCGAGCTTCGTTTGTTAAATTTCTTATTTTACTTTGTCCGTCGGAAGAAATACTAAAAAAATCTCCACGTTCTTTTGATACTTTCATAGCTTCATCTTGTACGTCTACCATCATCTGCAGAACTGACGGAGTTATGTATCTTTCATCACTCTCAGAAAGTGTAGTATTGGTATGAGGTTTCCCTCCCCCGCTCGCCAGCATCGTATGCGTCATGCTTAAACCCGATGACATACTGATGGCAAGTAATCCCCCATTGGGGTTCTTTCCGTTGAAACGGTAAAATTGATCGTAGAGAGAAAGCCATTCCTCATAGCAGCTCAGAGAAGATTCCGGGGGCATTCCCAACAGCACAAGCATCTCCAACATTAAATTTCTAACCTGAGGAGAGCCGACACTGTGAGAATTGAAAAAATACTCCACGCTTGATGACGTCGAAAGAGATAAATTTCCCGGACCTAGTACCAATATCGGATTAGCGCATAATAACACTGTATTACGTTCTTTTCCATAATCTCCGCTGCCTAATCTATCAAATACTTCAAGAATATTTCCATATGGCTTACCTGTCTGTTTATCTATAAACGGAATAGCTATCCCTCTTAGCACACCAAAAGTATCTTCCTTTTCGCCCTTAAGTAACGAATGCAAACTTGATATGTATTGATAAAAAAATAAATTAATACCGTCGAGTCCATGATACATAACCGGACGATGACTTTTGTATTCTTGTAATTCGAATTCAAAAATGTCAACAAGTTTATCCATTCCTTCTTCATCTACAGCGATGGCGCGTGTAAGTTCATTTGGTTTTAATAGAATGTCTTTGATATATTTGGTGAGATTTGTCTTTAAAACGTCGCGCGAACTTCCTTCCACATATTCGTGGCCAAGAGCAACTTGTAGAAAGGCTTGCGTTGGGCTTAACTCATGAGCACCCCACTTCTCAACTTTCTTTGTTGCTGCAGTTACAGCAGCTTTTTTTTCTTTCTCCGTGAAGCACTTAAGTTCTAAAGCTGATATTCCTTCAACATTTACAGCGGTTGAATCTTCGTCCATTGACACGCTTTTTGGTAGCTCTGTGATAGTTTTTTCTTGCCGAGCAATAAGTTCATTAATTTGCTTTAATGAGTCGTTATCTGGTTCAATTTCTTCAAATTCAAAATCAGAATCTTCCAAAGAAACGCTGCCTGATGTATGTAATCGCCCTCCTTCGGTGCTGAGTTCTTTGGTTAAGGTTAATGCCTCTATTTGTTTTGAGATCTGCGTCTGCTCGAGCATCATGGAAAATTCTTTCATTAAAGGATATGTGGCCGGATCTTTCAAATCTTCCAAAAGAATCCATTTAAATTCCGTATATTCTTTGGAATGCCCGCTGGATTTTGCCAGTTTTCCATTAAGTGTTTCTTCAGGAATCATACCCACCGGCGCCAGGTACATTGTATAAACAATCTTTTTTTTAGGAATATGTAGACAATGTGATGGAAACTTCTTCAGTGCTTCTGGCACAAAAACAAAAGACCCCATTGTTTCCTCCGCAACCTCGCGTACAGCTGTTACAAAAGAAAATCCATCTTTATCTTCTGCCTTTCCCCCAGGGTTGCACCATCCTTTACCATCATCACGATTACCCAGCAGAACATAAACTTTCCCATCATCAATTGCATAAATCAAAACACCTGCCGCAGCATCAGATTCGTATTTCGTTTGTATTTTCTGCCCCCAAGGAACGACGACGCTTTCCATGGCGAATGCAGTTGAATATAACAAAACCGCCAGTGTCGTAAATATGCACTTTTTCATATCATGATCTCCCAAAATTAATAAAAATCGTACTGGCGCGCCTGTAAATTATGGCGTTTGTTCGTGGGACCGTCAAATTTCATAACGAACAAGACCATTAGGTGCGACAAAATTACTGAATGCGACTCGTGCCGTCCAGACATTTGTCTCTTTTGATCCATTCTGATGTTCCCAACCCAGAGAATAGCCGCCATTGCCGGCGAAAATTCACAAATCCCAACATTGTTTGACTCGTTTTTAACTCCACGATCCTGTCCCACCATGCTACCGATGGCACATATTAGCGGGTATTCGCCCCAAAGTCAACGCACTTTAAAAAAAACTTTACGCACTGATATGCAGAAATAAACCGCCAAGATTTAATTTATTAGACACTGTTGCATAAGTATTATTAAGAGGTGCACCCCGAAAATTAGACCAGTGTGTACTGGTTCAGATAGAAGAGAGATGAAGAATTGAATTAAGCAGAGGATATTGGTTGGATAATTTTTGTGTATAAACTCGGAGAGTTTTCCACAAAATTATTCAGCTTTTTTTCTCTGTACAAAAGTCGAAAAAGCCTCGAGAGTTATGTTTGTAACAACTAACCAACAGGAGGCTTTATGCGAATCAAAGAACTGCGCGAAACATCCTGAATTTTCAGGTAGTCACGCATGTCCAGATCCTTTATGGTTTCGGCCAGGACTTCCGCCAGATCCGCGATGAGATTCACCTCGCGCTCTGATTCGGATGCGTCTTTTTTACCGGCTATCAGCAGATCCCGCCAGAGATTAACTTTTTCCTTGACCCTCCTCAACCCAAATATACACAACCTGAAATGGCAAATCTCCCCAAATATCAGCCATCACTCCATTTCATCTCGCCCTTGAATGGGCGTTATTCCCTCTTTTTTCCCCCTACTTCTCTTTATTTTTTCCCACCTCCCACATAATCCACTGCCCCACCATCCCCCCCTAATTCTGTTTTGTAGTTATTTATCTTACCCCCGTAAATAGTCTGCGCCTTATCCCCAGGCGTGGGCATTCTTCTATTCTCAGCTGGCACATTGTCGCCGTATCCCCTTATTCTATCTCTTACACTAACATTCAAAGCATCCAGCCCTTTATTCCCTTCAAGTACCCTTCTTCTCTCCAGCTCCTGCTGTCTCCTATACCCTTCGGCCAATCTTATTTGAAAATCCCCTTCACTTTCGTTATCCCCTCGTACAAGTTCCACTTGCTCCTCTTCCCCTTCCCCCATTCCCTCCGCTCCGGAAAAAATCATCCCCAGACACAGCATGCTTACAACCATTGCAATTTTTCTCATTCTTTTTCTCCCCATTATTGCAAATTAACTAACCATAACGAAACTAATTGCATAGTATCAGGTCCTCATCCATTTGTCAAGCTTTTTTTGCAATATTTTTTTAAAATATTTCTCGTTTAATATGCCTTTTTTGGAAGGGCGCCGTCTTCCGAAATGGAGATATTTCTGGGAATTTTTAGGAGCATATGAGGCCAAGGACCGCAGGATCACATGATCACAGGATCGCAGTGTACATGATCTGGCGCATGGGGATCCGCGAGCATCTGATGGCAATAGACTTCTTTCGAAACATGCGCTCTTTCGGTAATTTCTGCGTCGCTTCGGTGCTCGGATCCTCATGTACCACATGTACACTGCGGTCCTGCGCTCCGTATGCTCCTATAAATT
>JAIRYO010000002.1 GCA_031267725.1 Holosporales bacterium
TGTATATAGTTACTTTATCCTCTTTAAAGACTTCCTCTATTCTTCTTAAAGCTTCTTGTAGCTTCATTCTACTTCTTTTTAAAAGGATAAACGTTTTGTATTATACTACTTCATCAACAAAACTAAATGCCCCTGATGAGGGTACACAATACTGTCTGCGTTCAGATAGAAGTGAGAGAAAGTAGATGTAGTAGAGAAGGGAAATATGTAGGTAACTCGTAAGAGTTATCAAGATATTCCGTTCATACAAAAAGCTCTCTAGAATAAGTATTAGTTAAATCTTTATTCGAGGAGACCTTTGCATGCAGATATTTTATCTACACAGGAAGATTAGTAATCTATATCGCTGTGTGATTCCAGAAAAAAGCAGAAGTGAGTATGGAAAATTATGTGATGAGAGGGGTAAGAAATGGGAAACATGTCACAAAAGTGGTATGACTTCCAAGAAAATACAAGAGATATTAGGGGAAGTAGAGCAACTTAACAGCATCTAAATTCTTGAGAGAATTAATAACAAAAAATGGAATATTTAGAAGCGAGTTTTATGATAATCCCAACCTTTTAGAGGATTCTATAGGACCACATCAAGGATTGAAAGGAGCTACTCCTATGGAGTATATTACTAAGGTTCAAAGGGTCTTTCTTTTGTCCACATCTCTTTGAACGCAGAGAGAACATAGACAAAAACCCTAAATTAATGTAGACTGGATCGGTATTCATTTCTAAGCAGATGCGGGCGTAGTTCAATGGTAGAACACAAGCTTCCCAAGCTTGTAGCGTGGGTTCGATTCCCATCGCCCGCTCCAAAATAGTTTTGTCGGATTCTCAATGCTTTCTTGTAAATTTTCAGCCTCTAGCGGAATTCTGGATGATATTGATAAATTTTCAGAAACGGAGGAACTTTCCAATATTTCTTTTTTTGAAAACGCAGAATCAGGATTTTTGGATAAATCAGATGAAAACGGTTTTCCTATTGCAAAATTTTTTGATGTAGAAGTGTTTGTTCGAGACTTAGAGGAAGCGAAGTCTCTTGAAAGAGAACTGAAGAATAGGTTTCGCTGCAATATTCAAAATTTTCTAATCAAAAAACTTGTGAAACAAGATTGGATAGCTACGTATACGAAAGCATTAAAGCCCGTTTGTTGCGGCAGATTTTACTTTTATAACGAGTCGTTTCAAAATTTTCCGAGTGAAAGCGATCTTATTCCAATTAAGCTGAATTCGTCACTAGCATTTGGAAGTGGGCATCACCAGACAACTCAAGGATGTATATTAAACCTGGGACACTTAAATGAAATGAACCTTTCGTTTCAAAATATTTTAGATATGGGTTGTGGAAGCGGAATTCTTGGAATTTGCGCCTTGAAGCTTTGGAGAGAATCGAACTTAGTTGGAATCGATATAGATCCAGAGGCTATAGCTGTTGCAAACGAAAACTACGTTGCCAACAACATTCTCGGAAGTTTACTAACCTCTAATTGCATCCCAAAATCACACGATAAATTTAACTTAATTCTGTGTAACATACTTAAAAAACCACTTATTGATCTTTGCGAAAGCTTTTGTAAGGCGCTAAAAAAAAATGGTTATGTAATTGCATCCGGAATTATAACTAGTCAAGAGCTGGAGGTTATAAACAAGTATGAGTTATTCGGCTTTAAGCTTATTAACAGGATTCAGATTGAAGATTGGCTGTCGCTCCTATTTGTAAAAAATGCTAACAGCTTTCAGTAAAAGACTTTTTAAAATATCCATAAATGTTTCTGCATGCTTTTTTGCGTCATTTTTTAGTTACTGTTTAATTCAAATTATTGGCCCATACCTCATACCGTTAACAATTATTCCGCTGTTCTTCATACTTATCTCCAAACAAATCATTCCAAATATATTCATCGTAGGAGTGGGTTTTCTAGACGACGTTTTTACAAATGGTATATTGGGAATGTTTCCTTTCCTATATTGTGGAATAGCATATTTATTACACTCCAGAACGAAACTCTTTTCCAATAAAAAGCTTATCATTTATTGCTTTTTCATAACTTTTATTGTGCTTAACTTTATTACTTATTTTCAAAAAATGTCATTAAAATAGGGGGCACCTTGACATTGAATTCTGCATCTTTGTTGTAGTTGAGTAAGAGGCGACTCCTCATATTACTAAGGTTCAAGAGCCTCCTCTTTTCTCTTAGGCTACGTGAAGGTATACACGTAGACACATAAGATTAGCATCGTCGTCAATTTGGATATAAAATGTTCCACGTGGAACATTTATGTTTTTATACTAATGAATGAACTCAGATCTCTGTTATAATGTACAGGTCATTGATTTACGTCGATTTACTCTAAAAATATGTTATACTATAAATAAGCAGTGCTAGAAAAGGAGCTGAATACTATGTTGTTAAGAAAATTTATTTCTATACTTTCTATAGCATTTGTCTTTTTATTAGAAGGTGTTTTTGAAACATGTTCAGGTAAGACCGCTACCTCTACCAATAAAACGGAAGTAGTTACGGCGGCAGAAAATAAGTTAAAAGAGATCCTCCCAAAATTTATAGAGTTGGTAAGCAGTAGCGCAAACAAAACGCAGATGTCTGATTTTTTCAAAAAGAACTTGGATGCAGCCGCTATATCAAAGAGGTTTTGCGGGGAAAACAATTCCGATTTGATGGATGCAATCAATAAGCTTTTGGTTTGGAGGGTGAACACAAAAGTTATAACGGACGCAATCCTCCCATTGAAAAGTTACAAATTGTTAAATGAGATGCAGTCTACGGATAAAGGGAGCACGATATCTGTTAAATGTAAACTGAAAAAAGGAGAAGATCTTGTTGGAGCGACTGTTATTTTCACTAAATCAGGAGATTCTATCTTAGGCATAAAAGAGATAATATTTACGGAGATCCCTTTGATTGAAACATTTGGCGTACCAATGAAAAGATATTTTGAAAAAAATAAAATTAAAATTAATGCATTAACTCCGTCTGATAGGGCTAAAAAATGTATCCTTGCACTAGAGGCGTTTATGAACGGTGAGTTATAATAGAGTCTGCCTGGGTTTTAGAAGAGGCTCCTACTGAAAGTTTTTCCGGAGAGTTTATCCAGGAATTCGGCGATGGGAAGATTGTGTTAACTCTTTTAAACGGAAAGAAAGAGGGGATAACTAACTTTTTTTCGAAAGATGGAACCCTTTTGTCAGCTATAACTTATAAGAACGATGAGATAACTGGAAATGTAACGCAATACTATCCGAATGGAAGTAAGCATTCTGTGATGGAATACTCTAGTGGAGTTCCGGATGGTAGGTTTACATCATTTTTCGAGAATGGTATTGAGCAGGTTGTTTCTGGTTATAAAGATGGGAAAATGAATGGGAAATTCAGAGTTTTTGATGAATTCGGTGATATCTCAATGGAGTGCGTGTATCAAAATGGCCAAAAGCATGGAAAGAACCTTGTATATTATCAGAAGTCTCAAGGGGGAGAAGTGTATGAGTTATCATTTTTTGAAAATGGCCTGTTGGAAGGAGAGAAGATTTCTTTCTACCCAACCGGAGAGATGATGTCAGTTGTTTTGTACGTAAACGGAAGAGCTCAAACATACCCTAAAAACTACTCTAAATCCGGAGCGTTGATTTAGTGTACCACTCGGATGGCTTTCAAGCTTTTACCAATTGTTCCACGTGGAACATTTTATGTTTGCGGTGGACTGAGTGGTTCAAACTTTTAAGCGATTGTTCTACATGGAACATTAATGTCTGAAATGATCCGGATACTTTAAGCTTTTAAGCATTCGTTAAACATTTTATGTTTGAGGTCAGCCGAATGACTCAAGCTTTTAAGCAATTGTTTCACGTGAAACATTTATGTTTGATGTCAGCGAATGCTTCAAGCGTTGAAAGCAGTTGCTCTTCATAGCCATGACTCCGAGACGGTTCAGCCCGAATAGGGAGTAAACTATCTTCGAAATTGCAATAAGAATTAGTAAGTAACACCACTTTCGTATAAGAAGCTAGGAAAAGCGTAGTGGAAAGGTATGAAGAAGGTATCCTTGGAAACACTAGAGAAGTATTTTCTTGAGAAAATGCTGCTCTTATGTGAAACTGAGGGGAAACTATAAGGGTTCAATAGGCCTCTCTTTTGTTTCAAACTAATGAACGTATACACGCTATTGACGGAAATTGGCTGTTATAGTACACTTTGCTTCGGACGGGCTCATAGCTCAGTTGGTAGAGCATCTGACTTTTAATCAGAGGGTCACAGGTTCGAACACTGTTGAGCCCACCAACGTCTCCTTCGTCTAGTGGTTTAGGACACCGCCCTTTCACGGCGGCAACACGGGTTCAAATCCCGTAGGAGATGCCAAATTGTCTCGGTTCTGTATGAGCGGTGATTAAGGTTGTAGGATCTGTGTATAGCTTTAAAGGCATTTTTTTTATTTCCTCATACGACGAGGGAAGATATTCTGCCCCCTCATCTACAATAAAAGATGCAGAGTCATATATGAGAACCCTAAATACCCAACCTGAATAGGCAGTAAACCATATCCCAACGATTTATGTACTTCTTTTTATAATGCTTTAAGCATGATATATAGCAATCTCTGAATATTGCTTAGAGGGGTTGGTAACATGTATACAAAAGGTGAAGAGATTGCTTATATATATCCTGTCTAAAGCATTATAAAAAGAAATACAAAAATCATTGGGGCATGGTTTACGGTCTATTCAGGAGGGGGCATGCTGGAGTCATGGTTATACCTTTACGTTGTAGCTGAGTGAGGTATCTTTATGGAAAATGAAAGGACGCGTTTTTCCATTTTTAAAATTTTAATCTAATGAACTTTAAATTACTTTTTGCTACCATGCATGACGTAATCCTGCTGTGGTACCAAATATGAAAAAAATATCTTCTGCAATAAGCAGCATAATAGGAACCATGCCAACATTATCGTTGAGTATCGCAATAAAATCGTCGTGGAATGATATTGTTGGAGATGAATTATCAAATTTTATGGCATTTTCTGTAGCCAAATATACGGGGAAAAATGAACTTTCCGTTATTGTTAAAATGATTAGTTCCGCTTCTGTTTTGGCAAAATATAATACGTCTAACATTATATATAACTTATCTAAACTAACTGGAATTGAAAAAGTAAAATTAATTTTTCAACATACATCATCTCTAATGCCTGATGGTGCAATTGAGAATATTAAAACAGAAACTGAAAAGTATCCTTTTAGAAATGAAATTAAGATCGAGAAAAAGTGATATAAAAGATGTTATCTAATTTACATAAAATCCGCAAAATGTGTGAAGTCAATGTTTCATTGAAAGAGCTTTCCAGCTTAAAAGTTGGTGGAATATGTGATGTTTTGTTTTGTCCCGAGGATGAGGAAAGTCTCATATATTTTTTGAAAAATAGGCCAAATGACATGAAAGTGACGATTCTCGGCAACATGTCAAATGTTATAATATCAGATGAAGGAGTTCAAGGATGCGTCATCCGTCTTGGTAAAATGAGGAATGATATTGAATTTCACGATGATTATATTAAGGTTAATGCAGGTTTTCAGCTCTCAACACTGATAGGGCAGTGTGTACGACGCGGAATTTCTTGTTGTGAAAAGTTATCATGCATTCCAGGGACTATCGGAGGCGCGGTTTTTATGAATGCGGGAACGTCAGAATTTGAGATAAAGGATGTTTTAATTTCGGTTGATGTAGTGGATTTTGAGGGAAACAAATGGACAATTTCAAATAAAAAATTAAAAATGAGCTATAGGAACGGAAACATTCCAAAAGATGTCATCATCATTTCGGTAAATTTAAAAATATCTCATAAAGATGCCGAAAAGATAATATCCTCCATCAGGGAAATTCGCAAAAGACGTTTGAACTCCCAGCCGATCGGGGGAGCGACTTGTGGAAGCACATTTAAAAACCCGGACAAAATGAAAGCTTGGCAGTTGATAAAAGAAGCAGGGTGCGCCCAATTTTCCGTTGGAGATGCAGTGATTTCTGATCTTCATTGTAATTTTTTGATTAATTCCGGAAAAGCGAAAGCCTCCGATTTTATTGAGTTAATAACTTTAATCAGAATAAAAGTTTTCGAAAGGACTGGAATTATGCTAGAAGAGGAAATAATAAAAATTGGTAGGTGGTTATGACTAAATCTTTTTCTGGAAAGGTTTGGAATTTTATAAAATTAGACCAAGAAAAAATTTTTGAGATGAAAAGATCGTCTGATATAAGCGAATTAGTCGCAAGAATTTTAATTAATCGAGGAATCTCAGAGGCAACTGAAATCGAAAATTTCTTAGATTCCAAACTAAAAAATACAATTCCAAATCCTTCCCTTTTTCTAGATATGGATAAGGGGGTAAGCCGAATAATTGAAGCGATAGAAAAAAAACAGCAAATAATGATTATAGGAGATTATGACGTCGATGGCATAACTTCAACATACACCATGATAAGGTATTTAGCCGATATTGGAATATCTCCCAAATACTATATCCCAAATAGGTTTTCGGATGGATACGGAGTTAACGAGCATCTGATCAAAATGGCAGTGGAAAATAAAACAGAGTTGCTTGTCGTTCTCGATTCTGGGATAAATTCAATTGGAGAGATAGAGGTTGCTAATGATTTTAGGATAGATTCAATAATTATCGATCATCATCTACCGTTGCAAACAGAATTGCCAAGAGCTGTCGCCATCATAAATCCAAACAGAGTAGACCAAAATGAACTGGGGCATTCGCATATAAAAAAACTTTGCGCGGTTGGAATCGTGTTTATATTTTTGATTGCGCTTCAACGAGAATTGAAAAATATGGGTTTTTTTAAGAACAAACAGTTACCAGACTTGCTCGAATTTATAGATGTTGTTGCCTTAGGAACGATATGTGATGTCATGGAGCTCAGAGGAATTAACAGGGCAGTCGTAAAGTATACCATGACACGAAATAGATACTCCGCTGGAATATCAGCTCTAATGGAGGCGTTTAATATCAACAAAATATCTTCCGCAGAGGACTTATCATTTTTTATCGGTCCTGCAATAAATGCAGCAGGAAGGATTGGAGACCCACATCTCGCTTTAAATTTATTTCTTGAGGAATCTTTGGAAAAAGCTCAAAAAATCGCATTAAAGCTGGTTGATCTCAATAAGCAACGAAAGATTATCGAAAAGCAAATTTTTGCTGAATCAATGGCTATGATTGATAAGTTAAATTTATATCAGGATAAAGCAATTTGCGTATTTGGGGATAACTGGAATGAAGGAGTAATTGGAATTATTGCGGGGAAACTGAAAGATAAATTTCAAAAACCGGCATTCGTAATTTCTTTCGGAAAAGATGGGATTGGAAAAGGTTCAGCAAGATCTATACAAGGAATGCATCTTGGTGATTTTTTTGATAAAACGAATTCAGAAAAAATTACGGTTAATGGTGGAGGACATGAGCTAGCGGGAGGCTTTTCCATGCATCGAGAAAAGATTAAAGAATTTTTAAATTTCATGAACTCTCAAATAAACGTTAAATTCCTAAATTCAATAGATATTGATTATTCGCTTTCTGCTATGAGTGATCTGGATAAAATATCAAAGGAACTGTCTACGATTGAGCCATTTGGAAAAGGAATGGAAAAACCGATTTTTTGCATAAAAAAACTTCGGATAAGGCAATCTAGAAAAACAAACTCCGGCTCACATTTAATGTTTATTTTTACTGGAGAATTCGATAAAGGAACGATAAAAGCGATACTATTTAATTCGAATTCAAAGGGAGGTATCGTTAATTCTGTATTAGAAAACAAGCTCGAATTGTTTGATATAGTTGGTAGCATAAATTATAATGAACAATTCGGGAGTGGCATTGTCATAGAAGATTTGAGACTGTCCATTTGAGTACAAAAAGATCAAAAGTGTATAGATTAATACTTAGCTTAGCGCACTTAAATGTTCCCCATTGTTTTGTGCAAGAACTAGAGAAGATAAGCCGTATAACGGGGCCTTATAAAGCAAAAGGTTTCTTATTGCAGCCACTTTTCTCGATTTTTTAGTCTCTTAATTTTTTTGAGACAAATTTGTTAGTTTCTGGTATCATTATCAGTGTTTGATTTCAAGACCAATAAGGGGTTAATTTGGAGACGAAAATAGAAGATGGAAAGTAAATCTGGAAGCTCTGATACGCCTTTTAGGCCAACTTCTCCTGCTGTTGGGTTTATGCCTCCTCAGCCGGTTGTATTGATTGGCTTGATGGGATGTGGGAAGACAAGCATTGGCAAAAGGTTAGCGAAGCGTTTTGATTTACCTTTCTGTGATTCAGATCAGGAAGTTGAAGAGGCTGCTGGGTGCTCCATAAACGACATAGACTCCGTTTTCGGAGAAGGCGCTTTTCAATCTGGAGAGTATAAGGTTATATCAAGGTTGCTTGCTCAGCAAGTTCAGGTCATAGCAACTGGTTGCTTTTCATTTACTTATGAAGTCACTAGGAAGTTGATAAAGGAGAAGAGTATATCAGTGTGGCTTAAAGCGGATATCAAAACTTTACTTGAAAGAGTAACTGGAAGAAAGGATCGCCCGCTTCTTGAAGCGGGGAAGGAAGATGAGGCTCTATTAAAAATGATGGAAGATTATTATTCGCTTTTTTCGGAATCTGATGTTTGTGTTCAAACTTATGATGAGCCTGCGAATATCACGGTTGATAGGGTTATTATAGCGATAAGTCAATTTATTAATAGTAAGTATCCAGA
Source organism: Holosporales bacterium (assembly GCA_031267725.1). GTDB lineage: Bacteria > Pseudomonadota > Alphaproteobacteria > RUG11792 > RUG11792 > JAIRYO01. The sequence goes on from JAIRYO010000002.1 coordinate 8,763, forward strand.
TTATCATGTTTTAAAATCAGTCTAATCGAAAAATAATGCCAACAGGGAATATAGAAAAGTTGGTATCTTGTTTTAGTCGTTTTCCAGGAATGGGAAACAGAGCTGCTTTGCGAATTGTTCTACATCTCCTCAAAAAAAAACAGACAGTTATGGGTTCGTTTATGAAAGTCCTCCAGGACGTTTATGATAACTCGAAAATTTGTGAAATTTGTGGTAATTTCGACTTCAAAACCCCCTGCTCAATTTGCTCTGATAACAAACGTGAGGACTCTGTGATTTGCGTTGTTGCGGATATTTCAGACCTTTGGTCAATCGAGCAAGCGGATTTTTTCCGAGGGAAATATCATCTTCTCGGGAATAAGCTCTCCGCAATTAATGGTATAACTCCTGACGATTTGAACATTGAAGGCCTTTATAATCGCATAAAGTCATTGAATAAAATAGAAGAGATTATTATAGCAACAAGTGCGGATCTCGACGGGCAAACTACAGTGTTTTTCATAAATGATAAAATAAAAGACCTTGGCGTAAAAATAACAACACTTTCGCACGGAGTTCCAATAGGGAGCGAACTAGAATACCTCGACAATGGCACGATAATTGCCGCTTTTTCTCAAAGAAGAAACGTTTAGTAAAGTTATCTAAAATTGGATAGCCCCCAAAGGCGCTTGACCACAACTCCAACCTCAACAAGAAAAGCTAAAAGAGCCGAGAAGCAAACCACGGCTCAACTAGCATCCACAATCTTACCTTATAACCTTTTAAATTGATTAGGAACCAACTTTTTCAAGCGCATATTCTCAGCCGCCAATTGCTTATTCCGCGCCTCTAATGCCTTTTCTCGTTGTTTACGTATCCGCTCTTTTTCTTGAAGCTCCTTCTTTTTTTCTTGAACTTCCTTCTCTTTTTTCTCACGTTCCATTTTCGTTTGTCTATCTTCAATCTTTTTAATCCTCTCCCCCAAGTAATCTTGTAATTCGACCTTAACTTGCTCCTTATAATGCGGATTAGGGGAGAATCCATTCCTCTGAAACTGATAATAATCCCTGATCGGCTGATTCAAAGGAACCGGATACAGTGCTTGTGGATCAGCGCGTTGAAACTGCGGAGAAACAGGCCCGCCCCCAGAATAAAAGCTTCTTTTTTCCATTGGTCGAAAGTCCTCTATCCCCCGATATAAAGGTGCTTGCACTTGCATATACGCAACATAAGGTAACTGAAAAGAAGAGAAATCAGCCCCTCTTTCCAGTCCATAAAAAATCCCTCTTGATTGCTGAGGGGCACATCCAGCCCCACCTCCAAACTGAGAAGGAGAGACTCCGACGCTCATTTGTGGAAAAGGCTGCGCCGCTTGCTGCGGGGCACTTCCAGCTTCACCTCCAAACTGAGAAGGAGAGACTCCGACGCTCATTTGCGGAAAAGACTGCATCGCTTGCTGAGGGGCATATCCAGCTCCCAGCACTGACTGAAAAGGAAAGGCCTCAGCTCCCATTTGCGGAAAAGACTGCACTGGGGAAAAAGAAGGGAAATTATGCCTCTCACCTCCCTCAAAGGCATCACATACTGGAACAAATAACGCTAGGCAAGAACTCCCTAAGCACACCCCTCTCATCATCTTTGAAAATTTACTCATAACCAAAACACCTCAATAATCACATTAAGCCTTCGCTAGAGTACACTTGGGTGAAGGAATCATCAACGCGAAAAGAATGGAACACTTTCTCTTATAAGGAGAAAATCACGTAAAATTTATTAAGAATTTTAAATTTTCTAACTAAAATACTCAGAGCCTTCTAATCTTCTAATATTATTTTACGTATCAAAATGCTTGGCCGATGCTTATGTATAAGTTAAACATGGAATCTATTCGTTTTCCAGATTGTGTTTTTCGACGCTTTGTTGGAAATGCAAGATCTAATCTAATTGGAGCAAGCGGAGTGTAGTATCTAACTCCTATTCCATATCCAAACAGCATTTTTTTAAATGGATGTGGAACTTTTGATGAGCATACAGTCCCTCCTTCAAAAAATATAACTAATCCCACATCTTCAGAAATTTTAAATCTTGGTTCTATACCAATTTCAAAAACTGATTCCCCCCCAAGAGGCCTTTTTTTGTCATCAACCTCTCCTATTTTTTGGTAACCATATCCCCTTACCGAATTGGCTCCACCTGAGAAAAAAAGTTTATCACGAGGTATTTTATGATTTTTGTCTCTGAATATTGCTCCAATTTTTGAAAAAATTGCTATAACTGGAGAGCTTTTGAAAGAATTTTCCTTTACTGGAATATAAACCGATGCCTTTGCATGAAAAAGGGTCATGTTGGATTTTTTACTAAAATATGGAGTTACCATTGCAAGACATCTGGTTCCTTTTTGAGGATCGAGATAGTTATCGGTTGTATCAAAGTTCATTCCTAGTGGCACTCCGAAAGCATTAAACTCGATACGGCTTGCATCAATTTTATCTTTTGTTTTGGAGTTTTCACAACACAATCCAGCTCCAAGATTAAATTTTCGAGCAAAGGTTTGCCAAAGAATCGTTTCCACTCCTACCTTAGAAACGTCATAAGCCGCAACATTTTCTTTTGTATAAAAGATTTGTGTCGCCAGATCTTGCTTTTTATAAAACAGGTCATATGCATTATATTTGACTCGTGCTACGCGCAAATTTTTAGTCATATCTAGTAAGGTTGATAGCTTAGAACCTTTACCATTTATGTTATAGTGAGTCCATGAGAGCAAGACTCCAACCTTTTCTGAAGATCCATATTTGAGTCCGGCAGAAATATCGCGAAGGGGCGCTTCCGTCACGTTTATAGTAACTACCGTGTGAGAAATTTTTGAATTCTTATCATCCCAAACAGGATCGCTTAACTTTACATCGATACCGGAAAAAATTCCGCTAGACATCAAATCATCTTTCATTTCAATTATCTTTTTAAGATCATAAAAATCACCATCTTTCCATGGTATTCTATTCTTTATGAATGATTTTAATAGATCTGGATCTTTTTTTGATTCTAGATTGATGATCGTTTTATCGATCATAGTTTTGCCATTTAAAGTTATTTTATAAACCGCCCTTATCTTTTTAGTTTCTTTATTAATTTTCATTTTTAGAGAGCTTATGTTGACGAATGCAAAACCATTTTTTTTGAGGAAATTTATTATTTTGTCTTGGCCGTCTCCTATTTGCTTTGTGTTCGTATATGAGTCATATTCAATATTTATTAAGTCAAAAGCTTGGCTAACTTTAATACCAGATTTATAATCTGGCTGATCGGTATATATTAAAGCGATATCGTTAAACTTATATCGCTCATTCAATTTAACGTCGAAAATCACTTCGTTAGATTTTTGGGAAACCACAACTTCGGCATCAAAGTATCCGTAAGAAGATAGAATAGTTTTTATCTGCTTTCTATCGCTGTTCAATTTGAATTTTGTAGAAATTGCCTCTTTTGAAAAATCTTTCCAATTAGATATTTTGGAATTTATTAGGTTTAATATATCCTCATCATCAATTCCATTTATTACTGCTGCATTCGCTATTGATGAAAAAAAAAGTAATATAAAAAGAAGTAATCTCAGCAAAGACAAAGCTATGTATTTATAAAAACAGTTTCAGAGTACATTTTAGCCAAGTTCATTTCAAGATGACACCAAATTATCTCTACCTTCAAACAGATGTGAAAAAAAAGAGAGGCCTACATCTCAAACAACTATTCTAAAGGGGCATCTATGCCCTCATCTTCTTGACCGGCTTCTTCTGATTCGACTTCTTAACCTGCGTCTTCGGTTTGACCGGCTGCTTCGGTTTCGACTTCGGCGGCTGCTTCTTCTGATTCGACTGCGGCTGCTTCTTATTGACCGGCTTCTTCTGATTCGACTTCTGATTCGACTGCTTGAGCGGTTGCTTCGGCTTCGACTTCGGCGGCTGCTTCTTCTGATTCGACTGCGGCTGCTTCGTATTGACCTGCTTCTTCTGATTCGACTGCGGCTGCTTCTTATTGACCGGTTGCTTCGGCTTCGACTTCGGCGGCTGCTTCTTCTGATTCGACTGCTTGAGCGGCCTCTTCGGTTTGGCCTGCTGCGAATTCTGGTCGACCGGCTGAGGCGAATTCACCTCGTAAG
>JAIRYO010000004.1 GCA_031267725.1 Holosporales bacterium
ACATACTTTTTTTAAAAGGGAAGATTCGAAAGTTACGTGTGTTCACTCTTGCTCAGCGGCACTACAACTGTCTCTCCAGGCGTGTGGAGTAAAGTGTGGAGATGAAGTTTTAGTTCCGACTTATACCTTTGTTTCAACTTTTCAAGCGGTTAGTGCTAATGGCGCAATTCCAATCCCCTGCGATATAGACTTGGACGATGGCTTTATAAATCTTGATGATGCAAAAGATAGACTAAGCTCAAAAACAAAAGCGATAATTCCCGTTATATTTGCGGGCTGTTCTTCCAAAATAAACGACGTGTACCAGTTTGCAAAAGATAATTGTTTGGAGGTTATCGAAGACGCTGCACATTGTTTTGGAGATGAGGATATTGCTCAAAGGGATGGTATCCTTTGCTTTAGTTTTGATCCAATAAAAAATATATCTTGTGGTGATGGGGGATGCGTTTTAACTTCTAGAGTGGATATTACTGAAAAACTGGAAGATATTAGATTACTCGGAGTTATTGGTGATACTAAAAAAAGATTTTCAGGAAAAAGATCCTGGGATGCAGATGTAAAGGAGCAAGGTTGGAGACTTCATATGAACAATATTTCTGCAGCTATTGGTCGAGCACAGTTGACAAAATTTCCTAAAATTAAAAGTTTACGTCAAAGAAATGCTAACATGTATTTATCCAATCTAAAGGATGTAGATGAAGTATTTCTCTTTTCAATAAATACAAAAACTTCAGTTCCACACATTTTCCCAATTATGGTTGCGGCTGAAAAAAGAGATTCTCTACGAAATTTTTTAATGAAAAGAGGTATAGAAACCGCTGTTCAGTATAAGCCAAATCATCTTTTAACTTATTTCAATCGTGGATATGATCTACCAAACGCAGTAGAGCTTTTTTCAAAAATACTTTCTTTGCCGGTTCACCCCTTAGTTACAGAGGATGATATCCAATATATCGTGGATAGCATAAAGGATTTTTTTAAAAGTAGATGAATTTAAAAATTAAGCATTTTACAGAAATCGATAGTACAAACGACTATGCAGTCGATAGTATCATATCTTCAAATATTGATTCAGATTATGCAATTATTGCGGATAAACAACTCGCTGGAAGAGGAAGGCTGAACAAAAGAATTTGGGAATCTCCGCCCGGAAATTTTTATTGTACATACGTGTTTAATTTAGGAATTGTTGGCTTTGAATGCGAAAAAACAAATTCTCTAATCTTCATCGTTATGAAAGCGATTCGAGCATTTTTGGTTGAATTGGTTAAATCAGAATTAATTGATTTGAAATTACCGAATGATATACTGGTAAAAGGGAAAAAGCTTGCTGGAGTTTTAATTGAGGTTTTATATCCCTATGCTGCGGTTGGGATCGGTATTAATTTGATTTCTTCTCCTATTAAGAATGCCACAAATTTGAAAGATGAATTTGATTTGACGTTGAAGCCAAGTGAATTAGTTGAAAATCTGTATGTATCCTTACTTGCCGAAATAAAACAAAAATGCAATCCTTGCTAACGTCATTTCCTCAATTGATTTTCTTTCTTCCAGATATATTAACTGGGGCATCTTTAATTTCATTAATCGTTTTTAGAAGTTTTTTTAAAGAAAAGCGCTCTGATGTAATATTCCCAAAATTGGCGTTTATCCTATCGACCATTTGTCTTATTGCAACATTACCATGTAGTTTATTGGCTCAAAAATTTGATACTGGATTTTTTGTATATAGCTCCAACCTATCCTATATGAAAAACATTTTGTTAGCAGTTTTTACATTTGGATTGTCGATATTAAGTTATGCAAAAAAATATAAAACGGCGAATGGAAGTTTTTTTGTAACCATTTTTGGATTTATAAATTCGGCAATGCTTTGCCTTTCCGCGAGTAATTTTTTGGCATTACTTCTTGGGCTCGAATTATATACCTTTTCATTAATTTTTATTCTATTTCTAGATAAAAAAGATACTGAATCTCGAAAATTTATAATTAAATTTCTTTTTTTGTCTTCCATTATGACAGCTGTATTTCTCTTTGGATGTAGTCTACTTTACAGTCAATTTGGAAGTCTGTCTTTTTCAAAATTTGATTTAACCAAAGACTTTTTATCTACTCTCGGAGCTATACTGATACTTTGCTCAATTCTGTTTAAATTAGGGGGAGTTCCATTTCATTTTTGGCTATTAGAAATATATGAAAAGTTTTCAATTTTCGTTGTTTTGCTTTTGGACGCAGTTTGGAAATTTTTCATGTTTTTCATATTTATAAGGGTTTTTCATATACCCATTTTCGGCGAAACATCTCAATATAGATTGATCTTATCGATCAGCGGAATTGTTTCTATGATCTTTGGGGCAGTAGCTCCAATTTTTCAGAAAAATATAGCAAGATTCATAGCGACCGCATCAATTGGACATTTAGGATTTTTAATGACTGTTTTTGCGGTCACTGATAAAGCTCAAACAATTGCTTCGATGATGTCATATTTGGCTTATTATTCTCTTTCTTCTGTTTGCTTTTTTTCCGCTATAATCCTAGCAAAAAAGTATAAATCCATTAGGAATTTTTCTGATATTTCTGGGATAAGTAACGAGTTCCCCTATGTCGGATTCCTAATTCTGTTATCCATGTTTTCAATGATAGGGGTACCACCTTTTGGAAGCTTTTTCGCTAAATTTGATATATTAAAGTCTCTCATTCAATCAAAAAATTATACTTCATTTTCGTTTTCCATTTTACATTCTTTAGTATCAGTATTCTATGTGGCTAAATGGTCTAAAATCTTATTTGAATCTGAGAGATTGAGATCTATTTCAATAAAAATTTCAAATTTTATTCCAAGGGTAGAAATTGCAGTTTTATTATTTTCTGTTTTTGCTTATGACTGTATTAAAACGATTTTTCTCAAAATAATCAACGGTTTGTAAAGGTTGATCAACGTGAAACAATCTACAATGTTCCACGTGAAAAATTGTTTTAAGATCGTTTATTTATTTAGGTTTCTACCGCAATCGGAGGAAGAGTTTCATAGGTTAACAGGTGTAAAGCCCTTAACATTTGAGCATATGGTCGGAATTTAGTTATCTTACTTTTAGCAAGGCTAATCCGAGTATTCCAAGAACGAAAGAAATTATCCAGCATCTGAAAACCACAGTTGGTTCGGCCCATCCTTTTTTTTCAAAATGATGGTGAATCGGAGCCATCAAAAATATCTTCTTTCCGGTTAATTTGAAATAGATAACTTGAACGATTACGGAAATTGCCTCTAAGACGAATATACCTCCAATTAATGCATATGTAAATTCCTGTTTCGACATAACCGCAATGAATCCAAGGACTCCTCCTATTGCAACAGAACCGGTATCTCCCATGAAAATTTTTGCAGGAGGAGAGTTAAACCACATAAAGCCAAAACTAGAACCGAGTAAAGCCCCAAGAAAGATACAAACTTCTGCCATGCCTGGAACATATTGAATATGAAGATAATCGGAAAACACTGTATTTCCTGCAAGATATCCAATGATGGCGAGACAAATAGATGAAGAGATAACCGGGCCCATAGCTAAACCATCGAGTCCATCTGTCAAGTTAACGGCATTTGAACTTCCGACAATAATAAATCCAGCCCAAAATATAAAAAAACACCCTAACTCTATTTGATAATGTTTAAAAATTGGAAAAAATAGAGTGGTTATACCTTGAAAATCACATATGGTTATAAAAATGTAACAACAAACGATTGCAAAAACAGATTGTAACAAAAACTTTTTCTTAGCTGAAACCCCGTGATAATCGCGTTTTTTAATTTTTCTGTAGTCGTCGATTGCTCCAATTACTCCAAAACCGAGAAAAACTAACAAACAGAGCCAAAAATTTGCATTCTGAAGATCTCCGAAAAGAAAGCTACCGACAAGAACCGATAAAATTATGAGAATCCCTCCCATTGTTGGGGTTCCTTGTTTCTTTTCTATATGAGATTGAGGCCCATCATCCCTTATCGGTTGCCCGTTTTTCTGGTAATTTTTTAAAAAATATATAAATCTGTTCCCAATGAGTAGTATAAATAAAAAAGATATTAAAAACGCACAAATTGAACGGACCGAAACGTATCTAAATAAATTGCCAAATGGATGATTATTTCCCCAAATTTTATAAATTACATTGTAGAACATTTTATATAATCTATAAGTTGGTTAAGGTTGACGCTTCTTGAGCCTTTTAGTAAAACCGCGCTGTTAGAAGGTATTTCCTTTAATATTTCTTCTATAACAAAGGAACTCATATTTTCAAAACATTTTACGTCTTTTCTTGAGTCCATTATATCCCAAAGTTTTTTTTCTCCTATGAAAAATACACTGAAAAGATTCATTGAATCAAGTTTGATAGATACTAACTTATGGTAATCCCCCTCTCTATCTCCTAACTCTTTCATTTGTCCCAAGATAACAATTTTTGATTTATAAGGCATGACCTCAAAAGCTTCAAGAGAAGAAATAAGGGAAGATGGACTCGCGTTATACGAATCATCGATAAGTGTAAATGTTTTTGAGTTATGGGTATAGAGTTCAGCCTTTCCTCTTCCCTCAATTGGAGATAACTCTTTAAAAAAAGGCAAAAAACCGCATATATCTAGCCCCATTGCATAAATGATCGCGAGTACGCACGCGCTTATGTAAACAAAATGTTTTCCGTTAGCATTGATTGCGTACTCAACAAAATTATTTGGAATCTTGAGTTTTACAGAATTTTTATATGAAATTATCGAGAAATCGCAATCATCAGAAAAGCCTACGGAAAACGTTTTAATCTTCCTTAAATCTGCTTCATACTTAATCATGCTTGCAAACTCTGAATCTCCATCAAAAACCAAGGCCCCTCCTTCTTTCATTCCGCCAATTACAGATATTTTTTCTTTTGCAATGTTGAATTTATTTCCAAATTTTCCTATGTGAGATTCATAAATATTCGTTATAACCCCAATGCAGGGACTGAGGTATTTAGAAAGTTCAGAAATTTCACCAACCTTATTTGATCCCATTTCAAATATGCCAAAATCAATATTTTTTTCGAGAAGCGATAAAGAAATAGGTAATCCATAGATTGTATTGTAATTCTTTATACTTGAAAATGAGTTATATTTCTGATTCAAAATTGTATTTAACCACGATTTGGTAGTTGTTTTGCCCACACTTCCTGTTATTCCAACTATTTTCTTTAGCTTGGATTTAAGTTTAATAAAATTTCCAATTGATTTTAGTGCAAATTTCGTGTTTTCAACCAATATAGTTTTATTTGAAATCACGTATTTAGCGTTATCGATTATAGCCATGACGGCACCATTTTTTATTGCGGATTCAACAAATTGATGACCCTTTTCTATAGCAATAAACAGATCCCCCTCTTCTGTGCTTCTCGAATCTATCGATATTTTTTTTGCCGTAAACTCGTGACATCGCTCGAGATTCAAGGCTAGTTTTAACAAATTCGATGTTATTTCCATCACTCTGCTTGTAAGGGCGGCGCGCCATGGTACAATTGAAAGTATACCATGGCGCGCCGCCCTAATAACAATAGTTAATGTATACTTTTATAATGCTTTAAGCATGATATATAGCACTCTCTGAATATTGCTTAGAGGACTTGGAAACCTATATAAAAGTCGGAGAAGTATGGTTTATGCCCTATTCAGGCTGGGCCAGGCGGGATTCATAGAGTAAAAATAACTCCGCGCCTTTTGTCTCAAACTATGTTAAAGTATACATTTTAAAATAAATTGAATTTGTTGAATTTTGATGTGATAATAAAATCGTCTTAACGAGATATCACGTTTTATGAATTGCAAAGTTAGGTTCGCTCCAAGCCCAACCGGGCTGATGCACGTTGGTAACGCTCGAATTGCAATTGTTAATTACTTGTTTTGTCGAAAAAATTTTGGAACGTTTTTATTTCGCGTAGATGATACGGATCTCGCTCGTTCTCAAAAAAAGTATGAAGACGCGATTAAAGAGAATCTAGATTGGCTCGGTATAGTTTACGATGAGACCTTCAAACAGTCTGAAAAATTAGAGCGATACCAGGAAGTTATGGAAAAACTAATATCAAAGGGAATACTTTATAAATGCTATGAAACTCAAGAAGAGCTTGAATATAAACGTAGAATAGCTACCTCAAAAGGACTGCCCCCAATATATGATAGAACCGCTCTTACTCTTTCTGATACCGAAAAACGTAAATTGTCTGATGAGGGGATTCCTTTTTACTGGCGCTTTAAACTTCCGAAGAAAACGGTGTCATGGAACGATTTAATTTTAGGAGAGGTTTCTTACAATTTGAACAACGTTAGTGATCCAGTTATAGTCAAAGCGGATGGCACTTACCTTTATACATTTTCCTCGGTTGTTGATGATTTTGATTCTAATATAACTCACATAATAAGAGGACAAGATCATGTTACTAATACCGCGATTCAAATTGCAATGTTTGATGAAGTTTCTTCTTCTAAATATCACGTCGAATTTGCTCATTTATCACTTTTAGTAAACAAAGACGGTTCACAATTTTCCAAAAGGTTAGGAAGTATGAGTTTAGAGGATATGAGACAAAAAGGGATAGATGCCATGGCGGTTTGGTGTATTTTAGCAACACTTGGTTCATCGCTTGATACCGTTCCGTTTAACAAAATTGACGATTTAATTAACTATTTCGATATTTCTAAATTTAGTTCAAATTCTCCAAAATTCGATATTAATGATGTCTTAAAAATTAATAAAAAAATATTACATTCTAAAACATTTGATGAAATCAAACAGTGGGGAATTTCTGAAAAAGCTTATGAGGTAATTCGTGAAAACATATCATCCTATATAGATTTTCAAATGTGGAATGATATTTTAAAAGATAATTATAATTCAACCTTTCTTCCAACTGATTTAGAAACTAAATTGCTAAAAATAGCAGCTAAAGAACTTTCAAAAATTCAGGAATTTGATGAAATTTCTGGTCAAGAATTTTTGAAAAATGTAAAAATCTCTACTGGGCTTTCCGGAAAGGAGCTATATATGCCGCTTCGAAAGGCTTTAACCGACATGGAACATGGCCCCAATATAGTTCAACTTTTAACTCTTTTGGGCAAATCTGAAGTTTTGAGAAGGCTCAATGCGTATTGATAGGTGATTGTAAAAATCGCCTTTTATTCGGGTTCTCCTAAGTTATGATTGAATTTTTTTTATTTCAATTAACCTGATTTCTCCCGGTTTTAGATCTTTGAGTTCGTATGGGCCATATTTATATCGTATTAATTTATTAACCAGTAAACCAAAAGAAGCAAAAATTTTCCGAATCTCTCGGTTTTTTCCTTCTGTTAAAACGCAGTTTAGCCAACAATTTTTCCCAGAAGTTTTTTTGAGAAACTCAATCATGATAGGGGCGTATCTAGTTCCGTTTATGGTTATTCCCTGCTCCAGCTTTTCTTTCATACTCATATCGATTTGCCCAAAAACTCGGACCTTATAATACCGCTTCCAGGAGTTTTTGGGAAACTCAGCCAATCTAGAAAATCTACTATCAGTTGTTAATAATAGTAATCCTTCAGAGTTTAAATCTAAACGTCCGACAGAAATGACCCTTTCATCGATTTTAGTCTTTATATCATCAAAGATTGTTTTTCGATTTTTTTCATCACTATGGGTTGTGATTAATCCCGCCGGCTTGTAGTAAATCCAAACCTTGGCTTCCTTTGCCATCTTAAAAAAATAATTTTTTTCTCCAACGGTAATGAGGGTATTTTCCGAAACCTTCATTCCAATTTCCATCACTTTTTCATTGTTAACAAGGACTCCTTTAGAAGCTATTAATTTATCTGCCTCTCTTCTAGAACAGATTCCAAGAAGAGCGATAGCCCTGTTTAACCTCATCATTTTATTCACGTTCACGTAGCTTTTCAAAAAATGTCCTTATAACCTTATAGCACCTTTCCTCTTGTATTCCTCCCAATATGTTTGGTTTTATCAAAGAGCTATCGAACAGCCTTATATTGTGGGTGATAGCTCCGCATTTTGGATCATACGCACCAAAAAATATATTTTTAATCCTAACCTTTTCGAGAGCGGCTGAACAAAAGGCGCACGGTTCTAGGTTGACATACAAACTAGCGCTATCAAGATATTTGGAATCTAAAACACTACAAGCTTTCTCAATTGCCAAAAACTCTGCATGAGCCCAAGGGATGTTCCTTTTTTCAACTTCATTATAGGCAGTTGAAACAATCTCATCTTCAACTGCAATCGCAGCAAAAATTGGAATTTCATCTCCATAAACCTTTTCGGAAGCACAAAGCACATAGTCCATAACCTCGATCGAATACATAATGAATGCTGAAAAAGATGGCGGGAGAGACGGGACTTGAACCCGCGACCTCCGGCGTGACAGGCCGGCGCTCTAACCAACTGAGCTACTCCCCCATTGAAAAGCAAAGCAACGTTGGAGATGCTATCATTTGGACCATTTTCGGTCAAGAAATATTTTAAAAATGTCTGCGTTCATATGATTTGAGCACTTCTTTTTCTTCATCCTTTCCTATTAAAGCTTGAACTTCCTGGCCGGACTCAAACTATGTGAACGTATCCGGCTAGCTGTAAAACATAAAATGTTCCACGTGGAACATTTGTTTAAAACCTTAGGCCATCCGCCAACCTTAAACATAACATGAATTCGGCGGCCAACTCTGGATAGACCGTAAACCATGCTCTTCATCCTTTACATATAGATTACCAACCCCTCTAAACCATATTCAGAGATTGCTATATATCATGCTTAAAGCATTATAAAAAAAATATAAAAATCATTTAAGCATGGCTTACGATCTATTCAGGCTGGGACATGCAGGAGTTATGTTATGTTTGAGGTTGGCCGGATGGTTCAAGTACAGTCATTCTTTGATGAGAATTTCCGGATCAATTGAAGTCCTACTTGATCCAGAGCAATCATTAATTTCAAAATATAGTTTTGGGTCTTTAGTAATGGTTCCGCTTTTACCGGTTTTGCCGATTATACCTCCGCATTTTACTTTTCGGCCAACTGAAACTGCCGTTTCTTTCAAACCAGCATAAATCGATATAATCTTTTTGGCAATATGCTTAATAACAATAGTTAATCCATAGGCAGAAGCTTCACCATCTGGGACTCCAGAGAATACAACAACTCCATCACAAATAGACCTGATTGGGGTTCCAACGGGAGCATTTATAGTTATCCCCCCCTCGATATTGCCACTACCAAAATGCTGAGATATTTTACTTCGTCCGTTTTTTATAGGCCATACATATTCAGTTCTGGATTGATTTTCAGAAATAGGTTCTTTTTTGGTGTCATCAGGTAGCTCTTCCTTTAAAATGGAAGATTCAGAATCTTGAAGAGATTGCGTTTTTAGAGTCCCCCCCCCCTCTTCGGGAATAGGGTCTTTTCCGTCATTAAGATCACGAGGGGGTAGTATAAGATCATCATTATTGGATTCTTTTGGTTTAACCGAAATAACCAGCCTTTGTCCGTTATACAATTGATACGGAGGTTCTAACCCATTTAGTTTTATTAGATCCGTCCTTGTCATTCCATATGCTGTCGCAATCGATCCAACTGTATCGCCATCAACGACCGTGTGGTATGGAATTACCCTTTCGATTAACCGTATTTCCGGAAGATCATCATTGATGTTACATCCGGTTAGCAGAACCGATAATAGCAAGCAGTAACGTAAAAAAGCATGACTATTCATGAAAACAATTCACTTAAAGTATTAATCTGAGATCTTGCCGTCATATCGATAGACATCGGCGTTATCGAAACATACCAGCTATGTATCGCTCCAAGATCCGTGTCGATGTCTTTATTGTTTTCCCTGTGGCGATAATCCGCCGTACCTATCCAAAAATATGGCTCTCCTCTCGGATCAATAGATTGTATAACATGATCATCAATTGCTCGGTGGCTTTGAGAGGTTATCCTTATTCCTTTAACATCTTTAACATCACACGATGGAAAGTTTACGTTCAAGAACACGCCTTTGGTAAATTTATAATGTTCAATTATAACCTTAAGAACAACTGGAGCATATGTTCTCGCTACATCCCAGTTGGCAATTCCATCTTTATTTATTCTTTGGCTAAAAGCAATCGCAGGAATGTCAAATAAGCACGCCTCCATCGCGACAGCAACAGTTCCTGAGTAAGTTATATCGTCAGCCAAATTTGCATCAAAATTAATTCCGGAAAGCACAAAATCTGGTTTATCCTTCATGAGATATCTCAACGCCATGACAACACTATCTGTTGGGGTTCCGTTAATTGAAAAATGGTGATCGTCATACTCTTTCAAACGCAATGGAGATTTAAGAGTTAAAGAATGTCCCGCCCCACTCATATTCACACTCGGAGCAAAAACATAAACAGCATCTGAAAATTTTTTCGCTACCTCTTCAAGGAGAAGAATCCCCGTAGAACCATATCCATCGTCGTTACTAATTAAAATTTTCAAAAAATTATTCCTTTGTTAAATATCGAATTACGAGATTTAATTTCATAATTCCACTATAGGTCAAAGCGACATACTCATCGTCTGTTATTATATACGAATTTTCTTCCAGAGATTTCAATTTATTTTTTATATCGTACTTATTTTTTGCGCTTTCTGTAAATTTATTAAGATTTATACCTCCTTTAAATCTAAGCCCCATAATAACTCTTTCCTTGAATTCATCATCTTCAGACAGGGGCTCTTCATTAAAAATTGGATTTTCCCCCCATATCATCCACTTTGCGCTGTCTTGAGGCTGTTCAATCGCAATTTTCTTATTGTTAACTGAAACCCTGGAATGAGAGCCAGGACCTACCCCGTAGTAATCTTCGTATTTCCAGTATGATATGTTATGCCTTCCGTATGGAATGGGTGGCGGCGCGGCGTGGTATACTTGAATATTGAACCACACCGGGCCGCCACCGCAGACGCTACTTGCCAAAGCCCCATCCTTCGCAAAATTCGATACCTCATACATATCGAAACCAGTGTTTTGCATGATCTTTAGTGTTTTTTTGAAAAATTCATCTGAGTCGCTTGGGGATTTCACATTTCCGGAATCGATCATTTTCTTGATTTTTGTGTTATCCTCAACAATTAACTCATAAGCCGAAATGTGGTTAATCGGAAAATTTAAAACCTGAATCAATTCCTCTTCCCAGGTCGCAATTTTTTGATTTGGTCTGTTGTAAATCATATCAATTGAAATATTGCTGAAAACTTCCCTCATATCAAAAACGCATCGTTTTGCCTCCTCAGATGTATGAATTCTTCCTAACATTTTAAGGTCTTCATCAATTATGGATTGCACCCCGATAGACAACCTATTAACTCCCGCTTCTTTCAATTCCATAGCTTTAATTTTATCTATTGTTTTAGGATTTACCTCAAGTGTTATTTCTGCATCTGGTGTTAATCTAAATTCCTTTTGAACATTATCAATAAAATCCGATATAAACCAAACTGGCAATAAAGACGGAGTTCCACCTCCAAAATAGACACTCGTTATATCTTCATTTTTATAAAATCTCCTCTTAAATTCTGTCAAGACATTACAGTACAAACGATACCATTGTATAAAATTTATCTTTCCAGTTTGAGGGATGCTGTTAAAGTCGCAATAGTAGCATTTAGAAAGACAAAACGGCCAATGAATGTATATGCTACTCACACCCTTTTCGCAATTTGAATGGCATTTAATGCCGCTCCTTTTCTGATATTATCAGCAACGCACCAAAAACTTATCGAGCTATCTATTGTTGGATGCTTTCTCATTCTGCTTACAAAAACATCATTTTTAGATGCCGCATCTATCGGAGTTGCAAATCGATAATTTTTCGGATCATCAACGAGAGTAACGCCATTAAACCCGTTTAAGACTTCCATGACTCTTTTCAGGTTAATTTCTTCTTTAAATTTTGCAAAAACAGAAATGGCATGTCCAACAATAACTGGGGCCCTAACGCAAGTTGCTGTTATATTCAAATTCGGCAATTTTAGAATTTTTTTTGTTTCGTTCATCATCTTCATCTCTTCTTTTGTGTAGTTGTCATCGGTGAACTCATCTATTTGAGGAATTAAATTAAAAGCTATTTGTGTTTTAAAATGTTTAGGAATTACCTCCTTTTTATCAAAAATTTGCTTCATTTGCAAAACAAGCTCATCAACGCCTTTTTGGCCAGCTCCAGATACTGATTGATAGGTTGAGACGATAACGTCAGTTAATTTAAATTCATCATGAAGTGGTTTTAATACCATTACCATTTGTATGGTGGAACAATTTGGATTTGAAATTATTTTAGAGTCATAAGCTTTTAAATCTTCAAGATTAACCTCCGGAACTATAAGTGGAATATCATTGTTCATTCGAAAACATGATGTATTATCTATAACAATGGCCCCTTGCCCTGAAGCAATCGGAGCATACTTTTCAGAAATTTGAGCACCTGCAGAAAAAAGGCAAAGATCATATTTAGAGAAATTCACTTTTTCCAAATTTTGAACCGTTATCAGGTCACTTCCATATTCTATCACCTTTCCTTCCGATCTTTTGGATGCGATCGCAGATATGTTTTTTAGAGATATTCCCATCTCGCATAAAATCGATAATATTTCTCGCCCAACTCTTCCGGTCGCTCCGACTATTGCTATCCTCTTATTTTTCATTTTGTTTTCTCGACTTACTTGGAAGACTTAATTGTATTACCAAAGCAAGAATATGACAACATTGGATTTTCAATATCTCTACCTTCACACAAATGCGAGATAAAAGAGAGGCCTACATCTCAAACAACTATTCTAAAGGGGGCATTTACCCCCTCATCTTCTTGACCGGCTGCGTCTTCGGTTTGACCGGTTGCTTCTTATTGACCGGCTGCTTCGGCTTCGACTTCGGCGGCTGCTTCTTCTGATTCGACTGCGGCGGCTGCTTCTTCTGATTCGACTGCGGCTGCTTCTTATTGACCCGCGGCTTCTTATTGACCGGCTGCTTCTTATTGACCGGTTGCTTCGGCTTCGACTTCGGCGGCTGCTTCTTCTGATTCGACTGCGGCTGCTTCTTATTGACCGGCTTCTTCTGATTCGACTTCTTAACCTGCGTCTTCGGTTTGACCGGCTGCTTCGGTTTCGACTTCGGCGGCTGCTTCTTCTGATTCGACTGCGGCTGCTTCTTATTGACCTGCTTCTTCTGATTCGACTTCTGATTCGACTGCTTGAGCGGTTGCTTCGGCTTCGACTTCGGCGGCTGCTTCTTCTGATTCGACTGCTTGAGCGGCCTCTTCGGTTTGGCCTGCTGCGAATTCTGGTCGACCGGCTGAGGCGAATTCACCTCGTAAG
>JAIRYO010000022.1 GCA_031267725.1 Holosporales bacterium
ATAGGAAGCTATCCATCAAATGAAGGGGTTTCATGCGTTGTGGTTGAAAGAAGTTTCTCCGATAAAGCAATAACTATGGGGGAAAGTTATAACTTTGAAGGTGCAAGAAAAGAGCTTGGTGTTGGAGAATACGCATCCTCCCAACTTGGCATCAAGGACAATCAACTATCTTCGATTTTTGTCCCTAAAGGCTTTGTAGTGATTTTATACGATGAAGACAAATTTAAAGGAGATTCTTTAGCTATTTGCGCGGAAAAGTCTAATATGGAGATAGCGAATTTAACAAATATATTTGAGAAAAAAACTTCATCAATCATCGTTTCGAAAGTAGAGTAAGGTATCGGAGAGCTCATTCGATAAAGTTGAATTCCGAGTAATTACCAAATCGCCAGTTCCCTATTCTAGTTAAATGCGCGCCTCAGACATAAAATGTTCCATGTGGAACAATTGGTTTAAAAGCTTGAACTACTCGGCCGGAATCAAACATAACCTGACTCAGGCGGCCCAGTCTGAATAGAGCGTAAACCATGCTCCAGTACCTTGAGATAGCTTCCCCCCCCCTTTTCATAATTCTAAGATTGCTATATATCATGCTTAAAGCAAACATAAATTGTTCCACGTGGAACATTATCAAAAAAATATAATTCGTGGTATTAAATAAAGATGCTAGGCAATCGCGAAAAAGCGTATCTTTACCATTTTTTTTCTTTTTTTATGAAAGCTGCCGTATAGGCCATAACTTCTTGACAACCTTGTTTCGTTACTCCTGATATTATAAAAATCTCTTTATTTGTCATTTTAGAAAATTCTTTCTTTGTTTTTTCAATGATTTTTTTATCAACAATATCCGCTTTATTTAAAAGGATAATCTCGGGTTTTTTGTGAAGGGATTCGTTATAATCCTTAAGTTCGTTTCGAATTACTAAATAATCCGTTAGAGGAGAATTTTTTGTGGCATCGATTATGTGTAAGATTACAGAGCAGCGTTCTATGTGGGATAAAAATTTATCACCCAATCCTTTTCCTATATGTGCCCCTTCAATGATTCCAGGAATATCCGCAACGACAATTTCCTTATCAAAAAATTTCATAACTCCAAGTTGCGGAATTAACGTCGAAAATGGATAATTTTCAATTTTTGCTTTCGCATTGGTTATGACTGAGATAAATGTTGACTTTCCAGAATTAGGCAAGCCTACAAGCCCTACATCTGCAATTAATTTAAGTTTAAACCATATCCAGCGCTCTTCACCAATACCTCCTTTCTGAAATATCCTTGGGGCTTGATTTGTTGAAGTTTTGAAACAGGCATTGCCAAGCCCTCCTTTTCCCCCTTGCGCTAACAAGACTATTTCTCCCTCTTTAGTCAAATCCGCAATTTCTGTAAACTTGTCATCGTCGAGTATCTGAGTTCCAACTGGAACCTCTAAAATTATATCATCGGAGGCCTTCCCAGTTTTGTTCTGTCCTGAACCATTTTCCCCTTTTTTCACTTTGAAATGCTGATGATATCGATAGTCTATCAGTGTATTAACATCATTTACTGCTCTAACGTATACGGATCCTCCATTTCCTCCGCTTCCTCCGTTAGGCCCTCCAAACTCTATGAATTTCTCCCTTCTAAAACTAAGACAGCCATCACCACCATCCCCAGCCTTCAGATAAACTTTCGCCTCATCTAAAAATTTCATACACTGACCGCTCCTTTATTGGTGAATTCTATGATTTCTAAGAGCTTTTTTCAAGGAACCTGTTAAAAAACATAGCAATCTCTGCATCCTTTTACATTCCCTAATTTTACTTCTTCTTTGATGTTCCACGTGAAATATCTATGCTTGATATCGGCAAAGAGACTTACTCAGCTCATAACAAAAGAAATCATTTAAGCATGGGTTACTTCCTCTTCAGGCTGGGCCATGGCGGATTCATGGTTATTAATAGACGATGCGCCTTGTTGCGGATGAGTAATGGGGCTCTCATTTATCATGAAACTGGGATTAACTATAGTTTAAAAAAAATATGATTACCAATTTTGACAACGGGAGTTCGGCCTTCTGCCCAGTATGGTGGTTTTTTTAAATATCTACTGTAGTAATGATTGGCTCCATAGGTTATATCTTTAAGCTCTTCGCAAATTATTTTTGCGCCAACAATGAAGCACCGAGTAAAAATTGGATCTTTCAGCGTTACTCTTTCTATCACTTTTCTATTTGGGTCATTTTCATTCCAGCAAGAAAACTGTTTTGGGGCTAAACAAACCGAGGCGATTGAAGTTGAAGATTCTTTTGATCTGTTCATTATAACGTTGCCAATTGCAATTAATGGGGCGAAAGAAGCTAAAGTAGCCTTTTTCTCCACGCATTCCCCTCGCGCCTCACCATAGATTGTTTTGGCCATAATTTCCATATCTCTATCCATTTTTAATTCTCCTTTCTAAATAAAATCTGAAATACATCTGAGGTTAGTGTTTCTTTTATAGCGACAACGGATTTGTATCTAAGATCGTCAAAATTTAATTCAATTTTTCCATTACAGATATCATCCTCAAGAGTTGCTAATGACTCTTTTGGAATATCCGGACTTAACTTAACTTTCCCCGTTTGAAAAGTATCTTTTGCAGAAATGATACTTATATATTCTTTAGCTTGAACTCCCGTTCCAACATAAAAGAGATATGGCTGAATATCTGAAAATTTTATCCCTTGAAAGTGTGCTCCCGCAAAAAAATGAGCATTTGATTTGGTGTGGATTATTCCACTTTGCGGGATAGACTCGTCGATAAAATTATCTATATTTTTCGAAACATTCTGAATTGGAAAATGTTTGGTATAGAGGATTTTGCTTTCAGATAAAGCATCTTTCCATGATTTTGGAAAATTTTTAAAGTTTTGAAAAAAATCTAAAAATTCAACTGAGACTTCGGAAACTATTCCATTCATCGAAACCGAGGAGCCATCGTATAGACTGTATCGCATACTCTGCAACTCGCCTCCTTCTGTTATTTTGTATCTCGCAGAGATTGTGATAGCAGGAAATTCGGACTTAAAGCTAATTGAGCAAAGCAGTTTTAGGTATTCTGGTACCTCTTCAAAAAAAACATTTTCAAATTCATCGCTTGAACCGATTAGCAAGCAGGAATTAGATTTTTCAACGTAGCTAAATCCGGAAACAAAAGGCTCAGTTGAAAAACTCGCTTTCGGCAAGTTAGGTTTTTTCATTCTTTATCAAATCCGCAAAAATATATTTTCCCGGCATTTATAAATTTCTTTTTGCAATGCTCAGTTTTTAACGGTTTTGCGGTAATTTGAAGTTTAGTTTGGTTTTCATTCAAAAATTTTGTAATAAGCGATTTGTAGTTAGAAAAGGTGATTTCCTTTTTTTGCTTTAATGAAGAAATGTATTTTAATAATTTTTCATATTGTCCATCGGCATCGTTTTGAACAGAGATATCCTGAATAATATCTTCAGCGTATGGTTCCTTCTTTTGTTCTTTGGGAAGTTTTATTGGTTCTATAAATTTGTTGTTTGGAAAATTAAAACCGAAAGCCCCCGCCTTAATTCGCAACATATTATGGGTAGAATCAATTATTCTCTCAATTTGAGTTACTTTGTAGTTTACCCCTCTAATAGTGATCCAATTTTTACAAGATAGATTTTTTAATTCATCGTTTTCGAGAAGTTCGAGGGAAATTTCTATATTTCTCAAAGAGATTGCTATATAATTTCCAATAGATTTCAGAATTTCGTTTAATAACAGGTTGCCTGTTGTACTTCTGAAGAAGCTACTTTCGTAGGCGTTTTCAATGTATTCTTGAACGTTTTTGAGGTTGATTCTAACACTCTTTTTATTTTTTAAAAAAGGCCCTCTCGAATTATAGCAAGGTGTTTCACTCGAGTTGTCAAGGGACGCATTCGCTCTTCGCCCTTGACAAGACGTTTCACACCATTGCTCTCGAATTTTTTTCGAGCCTTTTTTCGAAAAAATATTAAAATTCAGTTGATCCAAAACTCCAAGAGTGGGCGCCATCGCTTCACACATACGTGTTTCGCGGGGCGCATTTAGATTATTGATAATGTCTAGAGAAACCGTTTCAGTTATGTATTGGTCATAATCCCAGGAAATCATTAACTTGTTATCAAAAACATGTTTCATAAGGCTTAGCTGTGGAATAGTCTTATCTATTGTTATTTTTGGCATTCCTTGTGCATATATTTCACGAAGCTTAGAGCTTCCAATAAAGTATTTTGTCGTTTTTGAAGTCTTTGATGAAATTCTTTTTCCAAAATCAGGCCAAGAATTTTCTAACTTCTTTGGAGTTAGTGTGTTAACCTTCGCCATTTTGAATCTGTTTTCAATTTTAGCAGAAAGATTAACATCCCCGCTTTCTCTCGCTATCCATGAAGCCTGAACTTCAACTTTAACCTCGTTTATAGGAAGAGAATTCGATTGTTCAACTCTTAATGTTTTTTCGATTATTGCGTCATCCTTGATGTCGATTATTTCTCCATCTGGGGCCACAATGCTCGAAGTGCTTTTTTCTCCGATTCTCGAAAATTCTTCATTTGAAACAGGTCTGAATAATTCTGGATTATCATTTTTGAATTTTTCGAAAAGGTTGAGTGATTGGAATTGTTCTTTTGGAGGAAGAACATCATCTATGGACATGTTTGTTGTAAGCTCAACTTCCATTTCATTCCCCTGAAGAGCTATAGAAAGTACTCGTCCTTTAAAAAAAAGTTCTCCATCTCTTTTGATTTCACAAACTTCAAATTTGCTTAGTTTGCAATATTCCGAAGCGTCAAGTTTTATGAGAGCTTTTGGATAGTCTCCTTCACTTTCTAGAATATAGATCTTTTTAGCGGTACTTGCTATAGAGCCTCTTTCATCGTCATACATTTTAAACTTAAATTCCATTTTTGGCATAATTAACTCCTTTTTTAATTAAAATAAGATTGATTCATTTTTTTCAAAATTGAAAAAAGAACTGATTTATTTGTGGAAATAAGCGCTGTCTATGAGCAAACACTGGATGTGTTTGTTCTTGATGATGGGTAGCATTTCAACTATTCCAAGCGCTTATGTAAATATTTTAAAATGGTATTTTCAGTTTTGTCAAAATTTAAATTGTCCCATCAAAAAGAGAGTCTCTTCCCGTTCGGTATGCTATATCTTGATGTTCTTAGTAAGAACACTCAACCCCATTCCATAATGAGAGGCATACGAGAAGCGCAAAGAGGATTTGTAATATTCCGAATATTTTGATTATTTCAGAAGTTTCAATTTTTTTCATGGAAAGAAAAATGATTGGATATGAAAGAAAAACCATAAATCCCGTTTTCGGAAGGAGGTTATAGTATACGAAAAACGGTATAAATAAGAAGCTCAAATGCACTATAAAAAACAATAAAAAATAAGAAGTTTTTAATCCATACTTTGTTGTCAATGTTGTGGTTTTATTTTTTTCAAATTCATAATCGCGGATATTATTTGCAAGTAAAACCAAAGATGTTAAGAGCCCAAATGGTATAGAAAATATCATATCTTCAATTGAAATCTTTCCTGTTAAGGCTAAAATGCAGGATGAGAACATGATCGGGCCATATTGTAAAAAAACGCAAACTTCTCCAAAGGCTCTGTATTTTAGTTTAAGTGGCCATTCGCTATAGGAAAACACAATTACCGCAGCGATTGCCCCTGGAAAAAACAACAATTTTTGCCATACAACTGCAGCAATAACACCGAGCCCCACTGCTACACCAAATGATGTTAAACCAATTGTTAAAATGTGGTTTTCAGGAACTGCTTTGGATACTAGTCTATATTTAGTATCGGGAGAATGAATGTTGTCTATTCCAGTTTTACAATCTCTATATTCAGAAATGGTATTAGCTGATAAGTGAAAAAATATTGCAGCCAGTCCGACACAAAAGAAAGGGGGGTAACACAATGTGTTATAGTGATATCTTGAATAAATGTATCCGCAAAATAAAAGTAAAATTGACATCAATAGCGTCTGAAATCTAGCAACTTTTGCGTATAACAGAATTTTTGACACTACCGTAAAGAGTATTACAAATGATATAATGCATTATGTTGTAGCTGATCGTGATTGTAAATATGTCTTTTTCAAAACGAAAGCGGAATCAAAATGAAGTTGATATATGGCCTGGATTTGTTGATGCATTATCGACCGTTCTGTTGGTCTTCATTTTTGTTCTAGTTGGGTTTATCGCTTCCCAAATGTATCTTTCAGGAATAATTTTTGATAAGGATTCGTCCATCTCAGATATGTGTCACCTTTTAGATATTGAAAAAAGCAAAAACAGCAACCTCAATGCGGAAAATACAAATCTGTCAGCGCAGATTACGGATTTAAATACTACCGTTGAAACGCTTCGGAACATGTTCGCAGAAGAGAATGCTGAAAAAATGAAAGGGCAAGAAGAAAAAATTTCTCTTGAAGAAAAGATAAACAACCTGACGATTCAGTTAAAGAATCTCACCGCTTCCCTTACGATAGAGCAGAAGTCTTCAGAACAGCAAAAGGAAGATATTGAGCATATGAAAAAAGAAAATTTACGCCTCAGTGACTTAACTAAATTGAGTAGTTATAAATCAGAGTTTTTTGATAAGCTTCAGGAAATTGTCAAAGATAAGGAGGGAATAAGGATAGCTGGTGATCGTTTCGTTTTTCAATCAGAACTGTTCTTTAGCTCCGCTTCAGATGAGTTAAATGAGGAGGGAAAGACGCGACTTTCCGAGTTAGCAAACGTTGTAAATGACATAGGAAAGAAAATTCCAAAGAA
This sequence comes from Holosporales bacterium, assembly GCA_031267725.1. Taxonomy (GTDB): domain Bacteria; phylum Pseudomonadota; class Alphaproteobacteria; order RUG11792; family RUG11792; genus JAIRYO01. The sequence goes on from JAIRYO010000022.1 coordinate 6,808, forward strand.
CATAAAATGGATTTTACGTGTTGATGGACATACTGATAAGCGTCCTATAAAAAGTGACAAATTTGTATCAAATTGGGGACTATCAGCTGCTCGTGCTATATCGGTTATTGATTTTTTAATCCTAAAAGGTGTTCCTCCTTTTCGTTTGTTTATCGCTGGATTTGGAGAGTATCAGCCAATTTTCTCTGGAACAACGGAAGAGGATTTTGCTAAAAATAGACGTATTGAATTTAAATTAGATGAGCGATGAAAAAAGTTTTTGTTTTTTCTGGGCCTTCTGGTGTTGGAAAATCGACCCTAATCAAATATTTACTTACCAATCTTGAATTTGTTGGAATGACGATTTCATGTACGACAAGGGCTCCTAGGTTTGATGAAGTACACGGAGTTGATTATTACTTCATTTCTAGCGAAGAGTTTGAGAAATTGATAAAAGATGGAGAGTTTTTAGAACATGTTGAGTGTTATGGAAATAGATACGGAACACTAAAAAGAGAAGTATCAAATGTTTTGAAAAGTAAGGATGTATGCATATTGGATTTGGAATTTGAAGGAGCATATAACGTCATTTCGAAAGGGGAAGTCAACTTCAAATCTATCGGAGTTTTGATCTTGCCTCCATCGATGAAATCACTGAAGAACAGATTAATTAATAGAAAAACAGAAACAGAGGAATCTTTAAAAAAACGTATCAAGGAATCCTTCCGCGTCAAGGAAATCGCAAATTACGAATACGTGATCATAAATGACGATCTTGAAAAATCGAAACAGGATATAACTGACATTATTACATCTGCATGAACTATAACAGAACGACTATTTTTCCTGTATATGTCCATATAGCTTGAGACAAAAGAGAGTTCCTCTTGAACTCTGGTAATATACCCCATAGGAGTAGCTCCTTGACTTAGCTAACCTGAGTTTCATATAAGGGGCTTGGAAGGACTGAGTGGAATCGATAAAATACATGCTTAAAGCATTATAAAAAGAAGTACTCAAATCATTGGGGCGTAGGTTACTCCCTATTCAGACTGGGCCATGCAAGATCCATAGTTTTAACCGTTTAAGTTTATCTGGAAAGTTTGGGAACTCGCTAGTGATTCCGGCCATTTCAATACAGCCGATTTAAAAGGCAGCTGTCAATCCATTACCAGATATTTGTAAATGCTTTGAATCGTGATCTTAAAATTGCTGCTGATTCGATTTCGAGATTCTTACCTATGACTGTTTTTGTGAACCACTGCTGATTCTGCCGCTCCTTCGCCACTTCCATTCCTCCTAGCCCTTCCTACTATATTGTAGATTCCTTTCTAAGAAACCAAATCCTAAAACCAATGACCTAACTAGCGAAAGGATTGTTTGATGCTCCTCTTCGTTTAAAGTTAAAAATTTTGAATTCATCAAAGTTATTCTTTCTAATAAGTTATTTTGCAAGTTTTTCAGATTTATTAATTTTTGAGATATTAACTCAAAATCTTTTTCTAAGAAAGAACTTGAAACCAAAGACGAACTTAAAACTTTCTTATCCTTTTCTAACAACTTCAAAAACTTATTAAGAAATGGAGTAGGCATAACTTTGTAGTCATACTCATCGGCAACTTTCTGAAAATACTTAAGTATCCCATATAAATTAGCCACTTCTTCTTCACGATAAAAAGGAAAAGGGCCTGGAAGTATATTAAATTCTGAAATCCTTGATAAGGAAGATATGATTAAAGTGAGCGCATCCGAAGCTTGATTAATTTCAATTTGAGAATAAAACGGTATTCCTCTACCATTTCGAGTTAGACAAAAAGGGGGAAACGAGCTTTGTTGTCCCTCGCCTCTTTTTTCTAAAACCATAATTTTTTTTAAAGCAACAAGCTCTTCTTTTAATTTTTTTACTCTAACAAAATTAGGAAATCCCTCTGCCTTTCGCACAACGGGAACAACAGTATAATTATTCAAAAATTCATCGCCCAAAGGTTCGTAAAAATTTCCATCCAAGCAAACAAGAAGCCCTAACCCTTTATTCGTATACGTAGCAGCACTGGACAAAGGATGCGAAGTTAACAAAGCAAAAGTCGATGTTAAGAATAAAAAACGACGAATACTCAAAATAACGCACTTACAAAAACACTCCCCGTATGATATCTCGGTCATTTTAAATGTCAATATTTAATATTGTATATGTACGCGTTCATATGATTTGAGACAAAAGAAGCTTACTTATTTGTCTAGTGACTCCCCCTCCTGCAGGGGGCGGCCCGAATAGACCGTGAACCATGCCCTCAATGATTTTTGTATTTCCTTTTACAATGCTTTTAACGGGATATATAACCAATCTCTGAATATTGCTTAGAGGGGTTGGTTCTATACGTAAGAGGGGAAGAGAGTGCTTATATATATCTTGCCCAATAACACGGTTTACTCACTATCCAGACTGGGCCGCCGAAGTCACGGCTATTCATCAAACATAAAATGTTCCACGTGGAACGATTGATTTAAAAGCTCGAACAAGGTGGCCTGCCTCAGGGGTAAGACTCCTACATGGCCCATCTGAATAGACCGTAAACCATGCCCCAATGATTTTTGTATTTCTTTTTATAATGCTTTAAACGGGATATATAACCAATCTCTGAATATTACTTAAGAGAGTGCTTTATATATAAAGGGGGGGAATGGATTGGTTATATATATCTTGCCCAATAACATGGTTTACTCACTATCCAGACTGGGCCGCCGGATTCATGGTTATGTTTGAAGCCGCCTAAATGGTCCAAGCTTTTAAATCAAATAGTGGAAAAACGTAGCTCTAAAAAGTTTTCTTTGAACGCATGAATTTCCACTATTGTCATACTGCCAATTTATTAAGTGCCAACGGCACTGCCAGTAATTAACTGTCCTTTTATAGTAACTGTTGAATATGGTGGAATGGATAGATATTTAGCAGAAACTTCTCCGCCAAATTCCATAGTAACCGCTTTGTTAGATGCCGTAGCGCCATACCCTGCAATAACTCCTCCATCTTGTACTTCTATCTTTCCTTTTGGAGCGCTACTAAGAACTTGCAAATTTCCTCTATGTATAAAAATTCTCGAAAGAAATCCAGAATTGTCTACCCCATCTAAAAACAAATTTTGAAAGGCTGGATCATTTGGATCTACGTACAGTGCCTTGTTTAATCCCTTAAGGCCAAAGCCAATAGTTAAATTTGCTTTAGGATAGGCATATACGCTACCTCCGTATCCATATACTCCGGTTTGATCAACATCAAATATTTTACCAGCATTTTCAAATGCATTTATTGGAGATGCAAAGATATTATCTAATGTTATCGTAGAACTCCCCGCTTCTCCAATTCTTTTTAAAGATATTTCACCGGTATTTCCACTGAATTGAATTCCTGTGGTGGCTGCAATATCAGTTAAAGATCCGTATACTTCTCCAGGACCCATAGTTATCACTATATTAGAGCCACTAACGCCTACCACTGCACCTTCCCCTTCACCTGCATAATTTATTTCCAAACCATCTAAAACATCAAATAAAAATCTAACAGGTTCTGTTTTAGGGACTACACCGCCCGTATAACCAATACCTGGAATAACCAAAATTGCTTCATTTTCATTGCTTATTGTTCCTTCATATTCTGAAAAATTTGTAACTTGACTTAGATCAATTTTTCCGTAGTTAACAAGCTCGCCTGGGCTTTCTATTATGATCGGGGTGTCGCCACTCATAATAACGGTTCCAAAATTTTGTAGCACTGAGTTCTTTTCGATATTGAGTGAACCACCACTAATCTGGACGGTAGCTGCTCCAAGAATACGTGCAGAATTATCCCCATCTAAGAGCCATCCGTCTTCTAAATTCAACATACCGTTTATCTCTGTACGCTCAGAAGCCCAGATTTTTGTTGCGGCAAATAACGTGATTATTGCCAATTTGAGTAAATTATTCATAACTTCTCCCCTTAAAATAAATTTTACACATAAACCCAATTGACCTCCTATATTTTAATGTTAATAAAAAAAAGTTAAAGCTTGGTTAAAATTAAGCAAATTTTTTAAATTTATACATGTACCCTTCCAGTAATTAGCTGTCCTTTTATAGTAACTGTTGAATATTCTGGAATGGATAGATATTTACCCACAACTTCTCCGCCAAATTCCATAGTAACCGCTTTGTTAGATGCCGTAGCGCCATATCCTGCAATAACTCCTCCATCCCATAGCTCTACTTTTCCTTTCGGGGCGCTACTAAGAACTTGCAAATTTCCTCTCTCCATAAAAAGTTTCGCAAGGAGTTCGGAGTTGTTTGTTCCGTCTAAAAACAAATTCGGAACGGGAGGTCCTTGTGGAATTATGCATAGTGGCAGGCTTGATCCTTTAACGCTAAACCGAATAGTTAAATCTGATTGAGGATATGCAGTTATGAAACTTCCGGATTTGTGTACTCCGGTTTGATCAATATCAAGTATTTTGCCGGCATTTCCAAGCACATTTATTGGAGATGCAAAGATATTGTCTAATGTTATCGTAGAACTCCCCGCTTCTCCAATTCTTTTTAAAGATATTTCACCGGTATTTCCACTGAATTGAATTCCTGTGGTGGCTGCAATATCAATTAAAGATCCGTATACTTCTCCAGGACCCGTAGTTATCACTATATTAGAGCCACTAACGCCTACCACTGCGCCCGCCCCTTCACCTGCATAATTTATTTCCAAACCATCTGAAACATCAAATAAAAATCTAGCAGGTTCTGTTTTAGGGACTACAGCGCCCGTATAACCAATACCTGGAATAACCAAAATTGCCTCACCTTCATTTCTTATTGTTCCTTCATATTCTGAAAAATTTGTAACTTGACTTAGATCAATTTTTCCGTAGTTAACAAGCTCGCCTGGGCTTTCTATTACGATCGCGGTGTCGCCACTCATAATAAGGGTTCCAAAATTTTGTAGCGCTGACCTCGCTTCGACACAGAGTCCAACAGCACTAATCTGAACGGTAGCTGATTCAAGAATACGCGCAGAATCATCCCAATTTAAGAGCCACCCTCCCTCTAAATTCAACATACCGTTTATCTCTGTACGCCCAGAAGCCCAGATTTTTGTTGCGGCAAATAACGTGATTATTGCCAATTTGAATAAATTATTCATAACTTCTCCCCTTAAAATAAATTTTACACATAAACCCAATTGACCTCCTATGTTTTAATGTTAATAAAAAAAAAGTTAAAGCTTGGTTAAAATTAAGCAAATTTTTTAAAGGTATGAATACGCCATTCCAGTCATTAACGTTCCTTTTATAGTAACTGTTGAATATTTTGGAATGGATAGATAGTTAGTTATAACTTCTTTGCCAAATTCCATAGTAACCGCTTTGTTAGATGCCGTAGCACCATATCCTGCAATAACTCCTCCATTCCATACTGTTACACCTCCTTTTGGAGCGCTACTAAGAACTTGCAAATTTCCTCTACTTATAGAAAGTAGCGAGAGGAATCCAGAATTGTCCACTCCATCAAAAAGCAAATTTTGAAAAGCGGGATCATTTGGATCTACGTGCAGGCCCTTGCTTACCCCCTTAAGGCCGAAACTAATAGTTAAATTTGCTTTAGGATAGGCATTTACGCTAGTTCCGTATCCTCCATTTTCCTGTATTCCGGTTTGATCAATATCAAGTATTTTATCAGCATTTTCAAATGCATTTATTGGAGATGCAAAGATATTATCTAATGTCATCGTAGAACTCCCTGCTTCTCCAATCATTTTTAAAGATATTCCACCGGTATTTCCAGCGAATTGAATTCCTGTGGCGGATACAATATCAATTAAACTTTCATATGCCGCTCCAGAATTTGTGGTTATTACGATAGCGGAACCGTTAACCATTGCTACAGCACCTAGCCCTTCACCTGCATAATTTATTCCCAAAGCTCCTGAAACATCAAATAAAAATCTAACAGGTTCTGTTTTAGGGACTACACCGCCCGTATAACCAGTTGGAATAACCAAAGTTGCTCCATTTTTAGTTTTTATTGTTCCTTCATATTCTGAAAAATTTGTAACTTGACTTAGATCAATTTTTCCGTAGTTAGCGAGCTCGCCTGACTCTGATACTATGATCGGGGCGCTACCATTTATAGCAAGGGTTCCAAAATTTTGTAGCACTGAGTTATCTTTGATATCGAGTGGCCTCACACTAACCTGAACAGTGCCTTTGCTATTAATGCGTGCACTAGATTTCGCTTCTATGGTCCAGCCAGCTTCTAATGATAATGTGCTGCCGCTCGATATATTTGTTATATCCTCTTCAGAGGCCAAAATCTTTGTTGCAGCAACAATCATAATCATTGATAGTCTGAGTAAGTTGTTCATAAATCCCCCCCTTCCTTAAAGCAAAACTTCGCATATAAAACCAATTAACCATCTATGTTTTAATGTTAATAAAAAAAAGTTAAATCTTAGTTAAAGCGAAGCAAATTTTTTAGTTGTACATATTACAATGTATTTCAAACAGGTTAATTGAGTAAGCTCTTGAAATTGATAAAAGGGGAAAGCATGAAATATTTAGATAACCTCTGTTTCGTATAAAGGGGGAAAAAAATTTTGGTGAAATTGCGTCTAAGAACCCCTTTATAAAAGGTAAAAATCTATATATTCTGAATAAGAATGTCTGGGGCTTGGAATAGATTTGCGCTGAATTTTACGAAATGCTAGACTCTATATTATTTCCTTTTAACTAGAAGTTTTATGAATTTGCCCATAATGTGTCTTATCGGTTATCTCGTTGGCTCAATTCCTACGGGATTTTTGTTAACAAAACTTTTTAGCGGAATAGATCTTCGAAATTTCGGATCAAACAGTACTGGAGCAACCAATGTTTTGAGAACTGGAGATAAGAAATTAGCGCTTCTAACAATGCTGATGGATGTTTTAAAGGGGGCTATTCTCACATTATCCTTTAAATTATTTTCGCATGACCCTTATTATCTTTTCAGTTCGTTTTTCTGCATAATTGGCCATGCTTATTCCATTTGGCTTTTATTCAAGGGGGGAAAAGGAGTTGCAACCTCGGCCGGTATATTTTTAGTAATTTCGCCGGCATTTGCGATAATTTCAATTACAATTTGGGCAATTTTAGCAAAGTTTGTAAAAGTGTCTTCGATAGCCTCCATATCATTGTCTTTTTCATTTGTTATCATGTGCTCGTATGGATTTATGTTTCATCAAAACACTTCATTCGATATTTTTTTATTTTCAATCGTGTGTTTGGGGTTTTTGCTGTTAACTCACTCAAAAAATATTAAAAGAATCATACGTGGAAGTGAACATGAAACAAGCGTTAACGGATAATAAAGTATGAGAAAAGTTGCTTTTTAAAGAATTTTTTTGAAAATTAACCGAATTTTAATTAATTTAGCTTTAACCTATTGTTGTGAGTAATTGGTAAAACGCAGAATTTTTAATTCTGTTATTGCGTTGAGGAACATTGTTATGATAGAAAGCCGACAGCATACTTTGGGAAGAGTTAGAAAGCCCAGGGTTCATATAACATATGACGTCGAAATAGGAAACGCAATCCAAAAGAAAGAGTTACCATTTGTTGTTGGGGTTTTGGCTGATTTGTCTGGACATCCTGAAATTCCGTTGCCCAAAATGAAAAGTCGCAAGTTTGTAGAAATAGATAGAGATAACTTTGCAGATGTTATGGGAGTGATTAATCCAAGATTGGTGATCAGAGTTGCTAACAGATTGTCTGATGAAAATCCTGAAATAAGCGTCGAGCTAAGATTTAAAGAAATGACAGATTTTGAGCCGCAAAACTTAGCGAAAAATATCCCAGTTCTTGCGGAGCTGTATCGTAAAAGAAGCAACCTTAAAAACTTGATAACGAAAATGGATGGCAATGATCCTCTTGAGATACTTTTAACTCAAATAATGAAAAATAATGATAATTTACAAAAATTAAAAAAGGAGTTAAACGATAGAAAAATTTCAAAGCAACCTCCGAACTCGGCGGCTGAGGAAAAGACTAAATAATTTTGGGGAGATTCAAAAATGGAAGATGAAATAATCATAATTCCGACAGAAGCAAGCCTTTTGGATATACTGCTCCACGAAAAAAAGATGGCTAGGTTTCCAGAACAAGAAGATAACGCAATAGATCTATTGCTTGAGTTCGTGAACGAAATGCAAGATTTAAAAGAGAATCCTCAAGATTCCGGAATTATATCTTTTTTAACAAGAAGAATTGTTGAATTAGACGAGCTTCTAAGTGATCAGGTTAATGAAATATTGCATCACCCAGATTTTCAGAAATTAGAAGGTTCATGGCGTGGATTACATTATTTCGTCATGAATACAGAAACAAGTAGCAGGCTAAAAATCCGATTAATGAACGCTTCAGTAAAAGATATACAAGACGATTTAACGAAAGCTATTGAATTTGACCAAAGCGCACTTTTTAAAAAAATTTATGAAGAAGAGTATGGAACGTTTGGAGGAGCGCCCTACTCGTGCCTAATCGGGGATTTTGCTTTCTCAAATCAACCGAGAGATATTCAACTTTTAGAGCACATTTCTGAGTTGGCCGCAGTTGCGCATACTCCGTTTATTTCTTCTGTTTCTTCATTATTTTTTAACCTCGATAAGTTTGAAGATATGCCATTACCAAGGGATTTAGAAAAAGTTTTTGAATCTCCAGATTATATAAAATGGAATTCGTTCAGAAACACGGAAGATTCAAGATATGTTGCCTTACTTTTGCCAAGGGTATTAATGAGATTACCATATGGACCTGAGACCTTACCAGTTGCTGAATTTAATTTCAAAGAAAACGTCGGAGTTGGAGAAACGGATAAATTTTGCTGGGGGAATCCCGCATATGCTCTAGGGCAAAGAATTACAAGTGCCTTCGCAAAATATAGCTGGACCGCTGCTATTCGTGGCGTTGAAGGAGGAGGAATGGTAGAGGGGCTTCCAACCTATGTTTTCAAAACGCTTGAAGGAGACAAAAGCGTGAAATGTCCAACAGAAGTTGGAATAACAGATCGTAGAGAAAAAGAGCTAAGTGATCTTGGATTTATTTCTGTTTGCTATTGTAAAGGTTCGGATTTCGCGGCTTTCTTCGGTGGACAAACAACTCAAAAACCAAAAATTTATAATCTTGATGATGCGAATGCAAACTCTTCAATTTCGGCCAGGATAACCTATATGCTTGCCGCATCGAGATTTGCTCATTATGTCAAAGTTCTAATAAGGGACAAAATTGGATCGTTTTTAACGAAAGAAAATGTGGAAAATTATCTAAATACATGGCTTTCTTCGTATGTTCTCTTGAATGATGATGCTCCCGCTGATATAAAGGCTGCATATCCGTTAAGAGAAGGCAGAATCGATGTTTATGATGTTCCTGGGGTTCCTGGATCTTATAAAGCGGTTATATATTTGAGACCTCATTTTCAAATGGAGGAGCTAACAGCTTCCATTAGGTTAGTTGCTACACTTCCAGCAAGAGCTGGGTAATTCAGGAAGGCTATAGAATGTCGATTAAACTCTTCATAATGTGTATACTCCTGATTTTTACAAATTTATCTCATGCAAATCAATATATCATAACTGAATCTGATTTAGCTGATCACATCGACATTGTTTCAAGCGAACTTGAGGAAAATGGAGCAAAATCAATTGTAAAAAATTATTCTGATGCTATCGTCTTGATATATACAATAAATAATTCCGCTGAAGATGATGGTCTGATATATAACTCCGCTATAAAAAAACGTATAAAAAAACATCACTATAAGTATGGGGTAATTTCCGGGGTTGTTCTTTCAGATAGCGGAATTATTTGTACAACCGCCGAGGGGCTCATGAACTCTGATGAAATTATCGTTTCTTTTAATAGCGAGTTAAGAGGGGAAAGAGAAGACAGTAAAATATTGATAGGGGAAGATGACTATAAAGCAAAAATAATAAAAATAATTCCGGAATTAAATTTGGCTTTCTTAAAAATAAGATCCAAAAGCAAAAAAATATTTCATCATGTAGATCTCGGAAATGACGTTGCTTTGCTGAATGGAAAGGATAGAATTTTTTTAAACGGAGCGGTAGTTATAGGAAAAGCTAGGGGGGAAAACTTCGTAACAAAGTTGAGACCCGCGAATTCTAGAAACAATTTTACGATGCATGCCGCCGGTGTAGAAAAATTAATTTACAAAAAAAACAACGGAGTTCCTATTTTATTAATAGAAAACTCTGTAAGTGGGGCATGTATAATTCCGGAAAATGAGGGGGGCGCCGTTCTTGATATGAAGGGAAAACTTATCGGTTTAGCAACTTTTAATAGCGATGATTTTTCAATTACAACATCAACGGCAATTCCTGTGTCGATAATTAAGAGAGGGGTAAAAATAGCCGTTCCAGCACTAATCACGGAACATGATAATACCGACCTTGGAATGAAGGTCATTGCTCCTCAAAAATTTGAAATTTCCTCAGATTTAAAAAAGGTGTTAAAAATATCAGATGCTGTCGAAACCTTGGGAGCGGCTATAAGTTTCGTTGAACTTGGTTCAGTTGCAGATGACGCCGGTATTCAACAAGGGGATATAATTTTAAAATTTAACGATGATATAGTTAGCAGCGCAGAAATGTATATGAATTTAGAAAAGCTTTCAATAGGAGAACAAGTGGTTTTTCTGCAAATTCTAAGAGGAAAAAATCTACTAAACGTCGAAATAAACAAGTAGGAGCTATCTCTCTTATCTTTACTATAAATAACCATGAATCCGGCAGCCCAGCCTGAATAGGCCGTAAACCATGTTAAATGATTTGAGGCATGATATGTATTGTTCCACGTGGAACAATTGCTTTAAAAGCTTGAACTACTCGACTGGACTCAAACATGACATGACTCCTGCCTGGCTCAGCTTGAATAGGCGGTAAACCATGCCCAAATGATTTGTGTATTTTTTTTATAATGCTTTGAGATAGGATATATAGCAATCTCTGAATATTACTTAGAGGGATTGGTTCTATATGTAAAAGGTGAAGAGGTCGGTTTACTCTCTATTCAGGATGTTCCATGCAGGATTCATGACTATTAATAGATTAGAGGTGACTTCGTGTCCCGGCCAGCATCCAACATAGATGTTTCACGTGGAACAATTGTTTAAAGGCTTGAAAATTATTTATTCAAGAAATTTATCCCGCAATTCCAACCTTCAATTGAAACTGAATGGCCTATATCGTTAAAATTTCTCAATTCCACGTTAACACCAAGTTTTTTCAAATTTTGATATCCCCAAGGTGCATTTTTATAAGGGACAACATCGTCATCTTCACCATGGACAATGAGAACGGATGCGTTTGATAATATCGTTTTTTCTTTAGGTGGGACAAAAATTCCAGAATATGCGAGTATCTTTGTAATTCCCGGATAATATAACATTTCAAAAGCCATAATCGCTCCTTGAGAAAAGCCGGCTAGATTTATATTAGTGCAATTGTATTCCTCAAGAACGCTTTTAATATATTCATACAAAACAGGTCCCGATTCGTCAAGACCCATCCTTAATTCATCGTATGTCATCTTATCTAAATCAAACCATTGCTTCCCGCTACCAATAGGACAACTACGGGGAGCATCCGGAAAAAGAAAAACCGTATTGCTCAATTTTTTTGATAAAAAGCCTTCACCAATTTGAGCAAAATCTTCCCCTGACGCTCCGTAGCCATGCAGCGTGATAAGCACTCTCTCTAATTTTTCGAATTTTTCCGATTTTATCACAAAATTATTTTCTAACATTTCAATCTCCAGCTAATTTCGTTATCTTAATTAATGTAACTTGTGTCCTGTGCCGTTTTAGCACTTCAAATCTATAACCATAAAGAATAAAGGTTTGTCCAACTTCTGGAATGATTCCTATGGAGTTTATGACCAAGCCTGCAACGGTTGCTGCAATATCACTTCTAAAATTAGATGCAATTTCTCTGTTTAAATCTCTTATATTTACAGATCCGTCGACGATATATGAGCCATCGTCCTGTTCTCTGATTCCTGTTAGGTGAACGAGATCGTGCTCATCTTCGATGTTTCCCACTATTTCTTCTATTATATCTTCAAGCGTAACGATTCCCATAAAACAGCCATACTCGTCCACAACTATCGCAAAATGTTCATGTTTCGTTTTAAAAGACTGAAGTTGATCTAAAAGGGTTTTGTTTTCTGGAATAAACCACGGCTTTATCGCAATGTCCATTATATCGATTTTGTCAGAAGCAGGGTTTTTCATCGCCTTTATTAAATCTTTAATATGCAAAATTCCAACTATGTTCTCGATATTATCTTTCCATAAAGGAACTCTAGAAAATGGGCAATTCATAACTTGCTCAAACAATTTATCTATTTTTTCGTCGGCAGACATCATTGTTACGTTTTTCCTATGGATCATTACAGTCCCAACCTGGATAGTACCTAAATCCAAAACGCTTTGGAGCATCTCTTTTTCTTTTTTTGTATCTTCCGTATCAATTCCTTTATGAAGTGCGATTGCTCCGCGAAGCTCATCTAGAGAATTTTCATATTCGTTATTTTTGCTGTTTGATGAAAATTTTAGTAGAGATATTAAATGCTTTGCCATAAACCCTATTATGTTGTTAAGTGGTTTTAGAGCGAGATGGGTATATTTTATAAAATAGGCGGATGGCAAGAGCATTCCCTCCGGGTTTGAGATTGTTAACATTTTTGGCAAAACTTCTGCAAACAAAACGATGAGGACGCTTGTTACAATCGGTGCAAGAATTATAGCGTAGTTTCCAAGAATTTCAGAAAAAAGTTTTGTTGTAACAGCAACGGTGAGTGCATTTAAAATTGTTGCACACGCGAGAATAGCACTGATAACCAATCCTATTTTTCCTTGTAAATCCCAGATTATTTTCGCTTTTTTATTTCCATCTTTAGCAAGACTATACATCTTCGGCCTCGAATACGCAGTTATCGCAGTTTCACAAGCTGAAAAATAGGCCGAACAGACAAGAAACGTGGCGACCAAAACTATATTGGTCAAAGTCGTCATAAAGATTTATTCTTTTTGATGATCGAATGGGTCATTTTCCGATCTCTCACTCCCTAGTTTAACTATCTCTAATGCTTCGAAGGGATGTTTGATCTCTTCTATTCTGCGACGTTTCTTGTTGTGATTCAATGAGTCTAAGGAATGACCTGCGTTTGTTTTGAAAAGACCATCTTGGAGCGGGTCACCTTTTAGCTTTAATCGCATAAATCTATATCTCTTTTTCAACTCATCCATTTTTAGATTATGTTCTCTAACCAATCTCTGCAATTCGGTTTCATCTTCGGATTTTTTGTTTTGCTCTTCCAATATGGCATTAAGCGATTCTTTCAAGCCCCTAATATATTCTATATACTCAGCTATTTCCTCCTTAGACGATTTGTTAGATTCTTCCTCCTCCTCTTCTTCAAACTGTCCTTCTTCTTCAAATTCTTCAATAAGGGAATCCAAAAAATCAGATTGATCCTGAAGATTGGAAATCTCGACCGCCTCCGCCAAAGAAAAACTCACTAAAAAAAACAGGGCAAATATAGACTTAATCACCTAATCACCACTAAAACCCTTTTTCGCTTAAATTGTAACATAACTATGGTATATACGCTAATCATATTTGTACACCAATCCCATGGCATCTTTAACCTGGGAAAGCGTTTCCTTTGCTACTTTTCTAGCTATCTTAGAGCCTTCATAAAGTATATTAAAAACAACTTTATCCGAGATAGAATCTCTCTTCTCTCTGATTGGTTTTAAAAAATTTTGCAAATTATCGTTTAGGATGGATTTTAAAACAGAATCGCCCAATCCCCCTTTTTTATATTGCAGTTTAAGCGAATCTAGCTCATTTTTATCGTCAAAAAAAGCATCTAAATAATCAAACACAACGTTCCCTTTAACCTTACCAGGATCAGATACTTTAATATGACTTGGATCAGTATACATACTGTGAATTTTCTGCCTTATAAGTTCACTTGAATCAGAAAGAAATATTGCATTATTCAGCGATTTACTAGCTTTTGCTTTTCCATCTATTCCTACAAGTCTCTGTACTTTTCCGAGCACTGGCGCAGCTTCTAGTAAAACATCCGTATTATATGTTTTGTTAAATTTTCTTACTATCTCGTTAGTAATTTCAATTAAGGGAAGCTGGTCTTCTCCAACAGGAATCAAGGTTCCTTTAAACGCAGTTATATCTGCAGTCTGGCTTACCGGATAAGCTAAGAATCCGGCGGTTATAGAACTAGAAAAACTTTTTTGCTTCAACTCCGATTTTACGGTTGGGTTTCTTTCTAATCTTGAAACTGAAATCAAGTTGAGATAATACGTTGAAAGTTCAAACAGTTCAGGAACGAGGGACTGGATAAATATCGTACACTTCTGTGGATCAATCCCAACCGATAGATAATCCTTACATACCTCAGTTATGTTCTCCGCAAGCTTTTTAGGATTATCAAAATTATCGGACAACGCCTGAATATCCGCTACCATAATAAAGCAATCATACTTCTCTTGCAGAGAAATTCTATTTTTTAACGAACCAACGTAATGACCGAGATGTAAACACCCGGTGGGCCTATCCCCCGTCAAAACGACATGATTTGACACGATTATTTCTCATCAAATAGTTGTATATCGTCTATTATTTCTTCTTTCTCAGACAGTTTTTCCCCTTCATCTATAAAATCCGCATCTCCTTCCTCTTCAAAGCCAAAAGTTGAAAGAGCAATCTTTTCATCGAGATCTATCACTTCGTCCATTGCAACGTTATCTCCTTTTTTTGAAACCAAATCCAGAATATCAAACTTATTTCCGCAATTAGGGCAAACCAAAGAAGTTTTTTGCATGTTGTAGAAGGGCAAAGCACAGGCAGGACAATAAATCTTTTTCCCCCATTCCAATTTCATAATTCACAAAAAAACAGAAACACTAACTTGTTGCATGCTATACCGTAATGCGTTTTTTTGCAATATGTGTATACGTTCACATAGTTTGAGACCAGAGCCATTTAGTTCTGTTGATGAAATAGTATAATACAAAACGTTTATCCTTTTAAAAAGAAGTAGAATGAAGTTACAAGAAGCTTTAAGAAGAATAGAGGAAGTCTTTAAAGAGGGTAGAGTTAACTATATACATAGTTATTTCGGAGGCTTGAGGAAGGAAAAAAGGGGGAGGCGGAGCAACTGCTTTTGAACTGAGTTGATAGTGGTTATCTAGGGCAGCCTACTTAAAAATACTCAAATCATTGGGGCGTGGCTATTAATAGACGAAAACTAACTCTGAGGTTGTAGCTGAGTAAGGGGGGGGAAGAAAAGATTGTTTTTTCGAGATAAAATCTGATCTGAATTGCCCGAATTGATAAATTGTGGTACGATCCTGCTGATCAAGTATGGGAGAAGTTTCTAATAGAGAGATGCAGAAAAGATTCATCACTGTGTTTTTAGTTTTATTTAGCGCATTTCTCCTCATTTTGCCAGATTTCGTGTTTTCATTATTTTCTAAAACTTTCAAACATTCCACAGATGTTAAAGTGTTGATCCTGATAGTTCCACTAAGCATAGGACTGGTGATGAACAGATACAGGTGGTTATCAATTTTGCTCGTATCTTTACTTTGTGTGTTTCAATTGATGCAATTTTCTCATATCGCTTATTTTGGAACGCAAATGTCTCCTTATTCAATTTTTTACCTTACAAAAGAGTTCAGAGATGTTGTTTTAGAATTCATAAATGTATTTTCCAGATATTATTACGTGCTCCCCATTGTCCTTTTACCATTTTCAGTAATGCTGTATTGCATCAGAAGCAAATGCAACAAGTCCATAATTGGAACAATGATATTGCTTGTTCTGTTTTCCTACATTGGGTATAACAGGTTTAAGTTGGGGAGGTTTACGCCTAACGAAATGCGCTTTACAATTGATAACTCATTGAAAGCAATGTTTGGCTGTGTAGAACTTGCAATTTTCCGTGAAGAACCTAAAAATTATCTTCCTTATGAAATTAAGACTATTAAGAAAAACATTGATGAGCCAATAACTGTCGTATATATATTAGGAGAAAGCTGCAACTATAACCATATGTCATTATTCGGCTATGAACGGGATACAACCCCTAAACTTAAAGCTTTATCAAAAAGAAAAGATTTTTACCATACGATAGGCATAGCAGGAGGAATGAATACGCTATCTTCGTGCAAATTCATGATGAATGTTATACGCGAGCCGAATAACCTTAGATTGAAATCCAGTATTAAAACAAACCTATTCTCGTTGGCAAAAAAGCATGGATTTAAAACATTTTATATTTCTTCACAACGTGATAATGTTTTGGGAAGCATTTCAGGGGTAAATTATATTGATCATGTTATAACAAACGGTTCAGGGGTGATAAAAACAAACAAGTTGAAAGATTGTAATTTGCTAAATATCTTATCCGGTTTTGATTTGGGAAAACTAAATTTTATAGTGCTTCATCAAACCTGCGTTCATGCCCCTTATTCGGAAGCGTTTGATGCAACCTTTAGAGAGCGCAATAAGTTTAGTACTGAAAAAGACTCCCGGATTAATGAATACGACAATGCTATGCTCTATAATGATCATCTTATTTCGAAATTTTTTGATTATTTCAACAAACAAACGCAGGGGAAATTTTATATAATTTGGGCATCTGATCACAACGAGTTACTTGGAGAAAATGGAATGTTTGGGCATGGGCATCTTATTCCACAAACTGCTGATATTCCGATTGTAATTCAAAGTAATGATAATGAATTTATGAATAAAATAAGAGACATTTTTAAGCTTACGCATTATGATATTGCCAAAAATATCGCTTACATCCTGGGATATGAAATTCAAAATCCGAATGAAAAAGATGCGGTGTTTTATATCTCGGGATTAGATTTTAATGGAAAATGCGAGTATATAAAGTATAGAAAGGACTTTGCCGCCAAGAGAATTGAATATTTGAAGGAGTCAGAATGAAACTGAATGTTAAATGGCTTTTGACTATAAGAAACGCTTTTTTTTATTCCATAAGCGGATTGAAATATCTGCTAAAAGAACGCCCCTTTCGTCAAGAGTTGATTTTTGGGTTCATTTTAGTAATTTTCGAATTTTTCAGAAATCTTTCCTCGCCTATATTAATGTATCTCTTTTCTTCCTATATGTTAATATTAATGGCTGAAACGATTAATTCTGCAATAGAAACTATGATAGACAGAATATCCTCTAGAAGGCATGAACTGTCTAAAAAGGCAAAAGATATCGGAAGCTCACTCGTTTTTATCGCAATATTGCATTTTGGAATCGTTTGGATTTTTTCGTTCTTTTTAACATGAAATCAAATTGTTTTAACAGTGAAACTCACGATTAAGTTCTTACCCACCTACAATAGAGACGCTTACCTATCAACAGCTGTAAATCCTGCATGGCCAAGTCTGAACGGACCTAAACCATGCTTAATGATTTGAGTACTCCTTAGGGAGAAGTTCTCCCTTCTTTCTCGCGGATACATTTCTATTCTTTACTAGTCGTCTTTTCTTTTTCAGCGGTGGTTAGCGCTTCAAATTTTTTGCTAAGACCACACACTGCAGCAATCCAAAGTATAACCACAATGAAAACGATTGATCCCAAAATATCAACCATACTCGATAGCGAAACACCTCCTCCAGCAGCGACAAGCAGAGTGGACTGTATGAAGGCGCCACCAGATTTTCCACCTCTTCCTGCTAAAATTCCAACAGCAGCTTGTCCTTTAATTTTTTGTTCTTGATCAAGGGGAATATACGCCATCTGCATAGTGGAATCGAATAAAGAGTATTTTACCCCTTTTGTAAAAGCATTTTGAACTAAACCAACTATGACGGCTGCGAGAAGAACACTGCATCCAAGGATATTCGATTCCAGTCCGTTCGTATTTTCATACATAACAACTCCGAAAAAGACCACACTAGTCAAAAGCAGAAAAACAGGAGTGATCAAAGCCGCTGTTCTCCACGAAAATTTTCTCAATATGTTTGCCCCTACTAGCATAACGAGAATGGTGATGCAACCAGTTGTAAGCGAAAGTTTTCCCATTAATGCATTATAATCATTTGAATCAGGATACTGCATCTTAATCTGCCCCTTCCAAACGCATTCGATCAGATTGATAGAAATTCCATAACCGAGCATCAATACGGCAATCATCAGTAGATACGGGGAAGTAAAGATCATCTTGGCACTTTCCTTTAGCCCCATCTTTACCTTATTTTTCTTTTTGGTTCCTTCTCCTGGAGTATATAACTTAGGATCCGTTAGTACTTTCCTATTCATCCAGCGATAGAGCCAAAGCAGAATTGCTCCAAACACAACGACAGCGCCCATCTGATACCTTAAATTCGATCCAAATGTATCTGATGCTGCGAGCTCCGAACTATTCTTTGCGAGATTTGCGCAGAGTATTATAACTGATCCGGAAGCCAATAATCCAAAATTCCCGATAAACCCAAACAGGCTGTAGAACCTTTTTGCCTCCGTCACTTTCGTGATTTCGTTGGCAAATTGCCAAAACAAGGCGGTCAAAACAACACTTCCCCACAATTCAGACAAGATATAAAACAATGCGTAACTCCAATTGCCAATAACTGGCCATACCCAATACAATCTCGGGACGGATTCTTGAAGAGAATAAATCGTCTCTTGAGATAAATGCAGAACATCTCTAAGGGGGTAAAGCACAAATCCAAAGGTGACAAAGAACGTAAGAAAAAACGTTATTATCATGTAGAATAACTTTTCCCTCTCGAAAATATTAGCTAACTTTACAAAAAGTATCATAAATAATACAGCTGATGGCGTTACCCCATATAACTTTAGAAACCCCAGCGTTTCCGCTCCACCGCCAGTTGCATGACTAACCATAAGCGTATCCTTTAAGTCTCTAACGAGAGTATAAATGAAAAGAATGCACAACATCATCAATCCCATTGGTACAAATTTTTTTAACTCAAAGTTATGAACAGGCCAAATTATAGATCTCAAGCCCTTAAATTCCTGAACAGAGTTACTGTTTCCTTCTTTTTTCATAGTGAACTTATCTCCAAACAAACACAAAATCAGGTTGCTGCCTCATAAACACAGCAACTCCACTGCATCAACCGTTAAATTCTATAAAAGATGTGGGTAAGAATCAATACAAATGTTGAAAGTGTATAGATTCATATAGTTCGAGACAAAAGACTCGAAATTACTTTTCGCCATAACTCCTGCATGACCCAACCTGGATAGACCGTAAACCATGCCCCAATGATTTTGGTATTTTTTTCTTCATCCTTCCCTATTAAAGCTTGAACAAGGCGGCCTGTCTCAAATATAGATGTTCCATGTGGAACATTCGTTTAAAAGCTTGAACCATCCGAGCGGCGTAAAACATAACATAACTCCTGCATGACCCAGCCTGAATAGGCAGTAAACCATGCCCAAATGATTTTTGTATTTCTTTTCTAATGCTTTAGACAAGATATATATAAGCAATCTCTTCACCTTTATATAATAGATTACCACCCCCTCTAAGTAATATTCAGAGATTGCTATATATCATGCTTAAAGCATTATAAAAAAAATACAAAAATCATTTAAGCATGGTTTACGGTCTATCCAGGTTAGGCCATGCAGGAGTTATGTTATGTTTTACGCCGCTCGGATGGTTCAAGCTTTTAAACGAATGTTCCACATGGAACATCTATGTTTGAGACAGGCCGCCTTGTTCAAGCTTTTAAAGCAATTGTTCCACGTGGAACATTTTACGTTTGCGGCGGCCGGATGATTCAAGGGTTAATATGAAAGGGGGAAGAGGTTGTTTATATACATTCTATCTAAAGCATTATAGAAAAAATACAAAAATCATTGGGGAATGGTTTACGGCCTATCCAGGTTGGGTCATGCAGGAGTTATGTTATGTTTTACGCCGCTCGGATGGTTCAAGCTTTTAAACGAATGTTCCACGTGGAACATTTATGTTTGCGATGAGTCTGAAAACCTCTCTTCAAAAGTCAAGCAGAATCTAGGCAGGCTTTCTATAATCAAACTATACCTATATACCTTTAAAACAACTCCTTTGAATTAACGTTTAATTAAGCTTTTTGTGATACCCTATATATTCCATCCCTAGCCCCCACCCACCACTGGGGGACCTCCGGTCGGGTCCGGCCGCAACACCTGAGTTGTTCTCTCGTTTTGCAAGCACAAGCT
>JAIRYO010000065.1 GCA_031267725.1 Holosporales bacterium
GATCTCAATCCGATTGAACAATTCTGGAGTTGGCTTAAGAGAAAAGTGAGAGAGATTTTGCACAATTATGCTTCTTTAGACGAAGCCATCCAAGCCTCCTTTCAACTAATTTGAGTATATATTAAAGCTTGAACCACCCGGCCCGCCTCAAACATAGATGTTCAACGAATGTTTAAAACCTTGAGAACCACTCGACCAGACTCAAACATAACATGACTCCTGCATGATACATCCTGGATAGAGCGTAAACCATGCCCCAATGATTTGTGTACTTCTTTCTCTTCATCCTTTTATATTAATGCTTGAATAAGGCGGCCGGACTCAAACGTAGATGTTTCACGTGGAACAATTGTTTTAAAAGCTTAAATCACCTGCCGGATTCAAACATAACATAACTACTGCCTGACCCAACCTGGATAGACCATAAACCATGCCCCAATGATTTGTGTACTTCTTTCTTTTCATCCTTTACTATTAAAGCCTGAACAAAGCGGACCGCCGCAAACGTAGATCTTCAACGAATGCTTAAAAACTTAGACCACTCGATCAGCCTCAAACATAACATGACTTCAGCGGCTCAGCCTGAATAGGCAGTAAACCATGCTCCAATGATTTGAGTACTTCTTTTTGTAACGCTTTGAGATAGACTAACAGCGATCTCTTCATCCTTTTATATTAATGCTTGAATAAGGCGGCCGGCCGCAAACGTAGATGTTCCACGTGGAACAATCCTTTTAAAATCTTGAACCGGCCGGCTGCCGCAAACATAACATGACGCCTGCCTGACCCAACCTGGATAGACCGTAAACCATGCCCCAATGATTTGTGTACTTCTTTTTACAATGCTCTAAACGGGATATATATATGCACTCTCTTCATCCTTTCCTATTAAAGCTTGAACCACTCGGCCAGCCTCAAACTTAACATGACTCAGACGGCCCAGTCTGAATAGACCGTAAACCATGCTTAAATGATTCATGTCTAAAGCATCATAAAAAGAAATACAGAAATCATTTAAGCATGGGGTACGATTTATCCAGGTTAGGCTATGCGGGATTTATGGTTATTCATAAAACATAAATGTTCCACGTGGAACATTTTATGTTTACGGAGGTGGGGAGGGAGGCCCCAGCCACTTCAGTAACACTGTAAGTTTTTTTATTTTTCAATCACAATTGAGTTGCAGTTATAACACTTTCCGGCAAAGAATTTTTTTTGATATGAAAACATGGATCGAAGTACTTGCTTAACGTATAGCCTAGTTTCCTTGTATGGAATTAACTCTATCAAGTCAAGAGAAGTCAGGTTTTTCAAACTTCTTATGTTTTTTTGATATTTAGAAACGCCCCCTTCTCCACAATTATATGCAGCAGCGGCATATATCATATTTCCTTTATACTTTTTTAATAATCTATTGAGTATTGAGGCTCCAATTGTTATGTTTTTTTGTTTATCGAATAGAGAGAGGTTTCCGACGTAAAATTTCAACTTTTGCTCTTCATATTTCGCGGTTGATGGCATGATCTGCATTATTCCCACTGCCCCTACATGGCTTCTGGCATTTTGATTAAAATTGCTTTCTCGCTGGATTATTGAGTGCACGAAACTTTTAAAACAGTCGCTATCATTAATTTTTAAAACATGTTCCATATCAGGCTGCCCTAGAACTTTATACGCCTTTTCGTTAGGAAAATAATGCTGCTTTTTCGAAAATTCAGAAATTAAGACGCTGATTTCTTCATTTGCTAATGCGAGGTCCATGAGCAAAACTTCTTCATCAGGATCATCTATTTCCTCGGCTAACCGTTTATAAAAATACTTTGTCATGCTTCGGTCCTTAGTGGATTTCAAAACTTGAACAAGCTCTCTGTTATAAAAAATTATTTCCGCATTCCCCAGGGCTAAATTTTCTTTAGTCCCATATACCAAATTATCCGATATTCTGAACTTTCCGGCTGACAAGATTTTTAGCCTTTCATTTGCAAGATAGCCGTAAAAAGTTGAAAAATGCCTTTTTGCTTTTTTATACCAATCTAATGCAAATAAAATATCTTCCTTATTTCTATAAACCTCGGCTAACCAGAAAGCATTTTTGCTAAACCTTATGGAGTCAACGGAATTTTCATATGCTTTGTTAAAATGGGTAATCGCGTTTTTATTGTTCCCTAAAAATCTATATGATATATAACCGAGAAGCCATTCAGCTTTCGCGATACGGGTATCTTTACCAGAAGCATTTACCTTGTACATACTCATAACCTTATAGGCAAGCTTTGGATCCCCCGATCTTAGGATATTAAAAGCAACATGCCGCCTTTGATTAAAAAAGGAGGAGGCGTATTTTTCTTCATTTTCATTAGACAAAGACAATAAGTTCGCCGCGATTTTATCTTTTTTTTTATCTATTAAACTTTGTATTATCCCATATCTTTTATCAACATCTTTCAGGTCCGCTGCAGAGTATTTATTTGATTTTGCTAAAAAGTATTTTTTTAAAAATCTAGAAATGTAGTTGGAAATATCTGGTAAGACGAGAGGTTTTAATATGGACAGCTGGTCCATCCTCATGGTCTCAATCAATCGCTTACTTTTTGCCGCATCATCAATCGGCGTTATATATTCGCGAAACTCACTTCTATACTTTTTTATAAAATTGTTTGATAAATTTTGAAAAATCCAAGTTTGCCCAATATATGTTTTTGCAAATTTTGGATCGATTTTCAATAAACGTTTTGTATAAAAAATAAGGCCATCACTTGTTTTAGGAGGGTATCTTTTAAACCACTTCATAACCACAGAATCCGACACTTTAGAGTTTATATTTTTCTCGGCGATTTTTACCGACTCCTCGAACAGTGGCCAATGGGGATTATTATAAAAGAAGCAAAAAACTTTAGAGCAATCTGCTGGATTTTTAATTGCTATTTTCCATTTTTCATATTTTTTTTCCAGCCTCTCATTGGCTAAAACTTTAGTAAATGAAACTAGCAAAATAAGCAAAACTAAAAAAAATATTGACCTTTTTTTGCTTATCTTATAGAACATATGGGATTGCTCTGAAAATCGGGTTGACAATGTTTGCTGGTTCTATGGTCGCACTTGTTACACCTTTTTGCAATAACCTCATAGATCGCGTAGCTTTGGGAAATTTAATTGAAAAACAGATATCTTCAGGGATAAATTCAATTTTGGTTTGTGGCACAACTGGAGAAGGAACGCTTCTTTCTGCTGAGGAGAGGAAGGAGGTTATACTTAGAGCAATTGAGGTTTCCAATGGGAGAGCCCCAGTTGTAGTAGGATGCAGCGCACATCGTACGAGCGATGCAATAAATTTGATAAAGCAAGCAGAAGAATTGGAGGCGGACGGAGTTTTAGTCTCGACTCCATATTATGTTATTCCGACTCAAGAGGGGATATTTAATCATTTTGCTAAAATTCATGAAAATACCGATATTCCGATTATTATGTATAACAATCCTACTCGATGCTCTGTCAACATGTCGGTTGAAATCATACTTAGGCTTGCCAAGCTAGAGCGAATAGTTGGGTTAAAAGATTCCAACACTGATCTATCAAGAGTATCTCTGATAAGAGAAAAGAACCGTGAGCTGGTCTTGCTTTCAGGAGATGATGCGAGTATAGTTGGCTATTTGGCGAATGGGGGAGATGGGGCTGTGTCTGTCGTGGCAAATGTCGCTCCAACTTTTGTTAAGGTACTTGTTTCCGCCTGGAGAGTTGAGAATGTCAAAATGATGCAAAAAGTATCATTTAGACTTGCGCCCTTTAACGAAGTCCTATTTCTCGAACCTAATCCGATTCTGGTTAAATATATTCTTTCTAAGATAGGGGGGATTCAAAACGAACTGAGACCTCCTTTAACCGAGGCAAGCAAAGCTATGATGGATCTACTAGATAAAGAATTGCCTGTTAAGGATTTTTATTGATGTTGAAAAGGAGGGGAAATACGTTGGATACAGGGAATCTAAGCAAGTTGGAGCCGGCTTTAGCATAAGTAGTACTGCAAATCTTTTGGCAATTCATAGTGAATTGCCTGGTTGATGTATATATGATTTCAGTCTTGAATCGGAAATTCTATGATGAAGTTAGCTCCACCATAAATTTCGGAGTTTTTCGCGAAAATTTTCCCTCCATGCTCCATTATTGAATTACGCGCTATACTCAACCCTAATCCGACTCCTTCATTTATATTTTCATGAGTTCTCGCTTCATTTTGTTTTTTAAAAGGCATAAATAGTGTTTCAGAACTTTTCTCATCGATTCCAATTCCATCATCTTCAAACATAATTATTATTTTCTTTTCATGCTTATGAAAATTTATATATAAGTTGGAAGCGTATTTTTCCGCATTCAAGATAATGTTACCTAAAGCTCTTTTTAGTGATACGTACTTTATGGAAACCTCGATCGATTCGTCTCCGTCAACTTTTGCATGAAATTTCTCTGAAGTATAATCGGCTAAAACTTCTTTCAAAAAAGAGAGTAGGTTCCTATGGGTAAACATCTCTCTATTTTGTTCCGCCGCGTGGAGCGTGAAACTTTCAGTCATTTTTATCATCATATTAACATCGCTCATAAGCCAATTAGTTTCCTTTGTCTTCTGCATCATCGAAAGCTGCAATTTCATTTTTGTTAAAGGGGTTCTCAAATCATGTGAAATTCCCGCAAGGCTCTCCATTTTAGTATCCATCAAAGTTCGGAATTTTTTCTTCATTTCGCAAAATGCAAGTCCCGCAATTTTAATTTCTTTTGATCCTTCAGGTTTATATTCATTATTATCGATACCACGTCCAAATTTGCCAATTTCAGATGCCAGTTTTTTTATTGATCTGATTTGATTCTTGAGAAATATAAATGCAATTAACAATAGAACGATTCCGGAAATAGCGCCAATTCCCAATACAAGTGGAACTATTTTCATGTAGAGAATTTTTTTCTGAAACGATATTTTATAAATGTCAACATTATCACTAGAAGGAATATAAACTTCCATGCGACCATTTCTAGAACATATATAAAAGCTCTCATATCCTCTTTTTTTTAAAGCTTTTTTTAAAACTGTATATGTTTTGTGATTCTTTGAAACTCCCTTTTTTTTCAATTTTGAATTGTTGATAACTTCAATACTTAAGTTCATTCCATGTTTTATTTCCTCAATATAATCTTTTTTACAATGCTTATCGAGCAATCTCGCAACAGTAATTACTTCTCCAACCATTTGGCGAGATATAATTCCAAGAGTCGTTTGTATATACTTTTCAGAAAAAATTATTCCAATTGTAAATTGTGAAAGTATGAGAGGGGTTATTAAAATTAGAGCAAATCTGATAAAAAGCCCTTTTGGAAGCAGTTTCTTAAAGTTGAAAAACATAAATTCTCAATTTGACATCATCTATTTAGTGTATTTCATTTTGTATCATGAAATAATACACGGGTGTATAAAAACATAAAGAATGGTATGCAGAGCTTCCTTAAGATATCGTCACTATTCATTGCCGCAAGTTTGTTACACTCTTGCAAAAAAGAAACAAGAGGTGTTGATTTTTCCGCAGATTTAATAAATACAGATAACTTAATAAAAGAGGTAATAAACGAAATCCACAACAATTATGCCGATAACATAGTGAGGGAAAGACTAGAAATAGGAGCTATTAACGGAATGCTTACAGTATTGGACGAGCACTCCATTTATATAAACAAAGATGAGTTTAACATATACAACCAATCAGCAAGGGGCTCATTTTGGGGAATTGGAATCGAAATTAAACAAGTAAAAGATGGTATCGAAATCTCATCCGTTATAGATGAAACTCCAGCGGCAAAGGGGGGAATAAAGCCTCTCGATGTAATAACTCATATAAACGGAAAAGATGTTTCCGATGTAACTCTCAAAGCGTTAGTATCAAACCTTAATTCTGATTTCGCTTCAAAAATAAACCTTTCGATACTCAGAAACAAAAGCGAAAGACTTGAAATTTCCCTTAAAAAATCTCCAATACAAATTAAAAGTGTAAAGTTGAGTTTTATAGATGACATTGCTATCATAAAAATAAGTCACTTTAACGAAAACACGCTTCTTTCAGTTTCTCAGGCGATTAGGAAAGTTAACAAAAAAAAATCTCTTGGGGTAGTAATTGATCTTCGAAATAATCCTGGAGGAATACTCGAACAAGCTATAGGCATTAGTGATCTATTTTTGGTAAATAAAAAAATTACGGAATTGAAGTCTAAAAATATTCAAGAATCAAGGTCTGTTTTCTCTGATGATTTCGATTTACTAAATGGAATACCAATGGCTATTTTAATAAATTCAAACACGGCTTCTGGCGCAGAATTGATGGCTTCGGCTCTCGGAGAAAATAAAAGAGCTGTCCTTATTGGAGAAAAAACTCATGGCAAAGGTTCACTACAAACGATGATTCCTATTCCGGGAAGGGGCGCCATAAAACTCACGACAGCGTATTTTATCTCGCCGTTGGGAAATATGATAAATCAAAAAGGTGTAGCTCCTGATATAGAAATAGAAAAAAACCAAACTAATGATTCTGCAACTTTGCAAAATGCTGATTCAGTGATTTTGCGTGCTATGGATTTATTGCACGGTATATTTGCATTAAACGAAACTGAAAATAAAAAATGAGTCTTGCAACTACTTTTCCCCAAGTTCAAACAGATGTGAGAGAAAAGATATGGAATTACTTTTCGCCATGACTCCCGCCTGGCCCCTCCTGAATAGGCGGTAACCCATACTCCAATGATTTTGGGGCTTCTTTTTCTTCCCCCTCTCGTATTAAAGATTGAACAAGGTGGCCAGACTCAAACATAATCATGACTCCTGCCTGGCTCAGTCTGGATAGAGCGTAAACCATGTCCAAATGATTTTTGTATTTCTTTTTATAATGCTTTAAGCATGATATGTATTGTTCCACGTGGAACATTTATTTAAAAAAAGTTTTCCAAAATTAACGTAATATTAAACTTTTTATGATATGCTAAGCTTGTGCTTGCAAAACGAGAGAACAACTCAGGTGTTGCGGC
>JAIRYO010000066.1 GCA_031267725.1 Holosporales bacterium
GATCTCAATCCGATTGAACAATTCTGGAGTTGGCTTAAGAGAAAACTGAGAGAGATTTTGCACAATTATGCTTCTTTAGACGAAGCTATCCAAGCCTCCTTTCAACTAATTTGAGTATACAATACTTCAAACAAGATATATAGCAATCTCTGAATATTGCTTAGAGGGGGGCTATATATTAAGGAGTGAAGAGAGTGCTTTATATATCTTACCTAATAGCATGGTTTACGGTCTATTCAGGCTGGGCCATGCAGGATTCATGTTACGTTTGCGGCGGGTCGAGTGGCTCAAGGTTTAAAGCGATTGTTCCACGTGGAACATTTTATGTTTGATGCTGGCCGAATACGTTCGCACAGTTTGAGACAAAAGATACGAAATTACTCTTCATCTATGGATATCCCTGATCCCCGCAAGGAGGATGCATTGCAATCTCTGGATATTGATTAGAGGATTTGGTAATCTATATATGAAGGATGAAGAGATTGCCATATATATCCTATCTCAAGATATCATAGGAAGGAGTTGCTCAAATCATTTAGTAATGGTTTAACATATCCAGGTTGGGCCATGCATGATTCATGGCGAAAACTAATTTAGAATGATTGTTTCAGTACTTGATCCTAAAGACCTTTTTATCTAAAGGGAATATGTTGCCGCTTTTGTCTCACATCTGTTTAAACTTGGACAGATAGTATTTCAACATATTTTAAAAGGATTTAAATTAATGTTTTCAGCTTTAATTAATAATGTCTTGGCAAAAAAAAATACGTTTGAAAAAGATTTTGAGAAATTAGATGAGCACTGCTGTGATTTTATCGCTAGAAATCGGGAATTTTCGGTTCTCGGTAATTTTATCCTTAAGAAAGGAAAACGTGTTCGCTCAATACTGTATTTCGATCTCTGGCGAGAAAATACGATGAATTCTTTCAAAAAGTATGAAACTATTTCATTGTTAGAAATTATACATTTTGCCTCAATAATTCATGATGATGTAATTGACGGTAATGATAATCGAAGAGGGGAGAACTCTTTTGCAAAGCAGTATGGAAAAAAAATGAGTATAGCATTTGGAGATTTTATTTTCTGCGAGGCAATAAAGGAATTTTTAAGGCTACACAAAAACGACGATTTAATAAAAAATTTATTTTTGAGAGAATGCTCCGCTACAGCGTATGGGGCCGTTTTAGAACAAAAACTGACAATCTTTTCAACCTTTTCAGATTATGTAAGAGTCGTCTCCCTTAAGACTTCGCCTTTTTTTAAGTTATGCTGTTTCCTTGGAAAGTATCTTTCAACCTACGATTTTTATAAAGCAAAAAAAGCTGCTGTTTTCGGAATTTGTTTTGGAATAGTATTTCAAGCACAAAACGATATTAACTGTTATTGCCACGACAATTACCTCAGTTCAGAAGATTTTATACAAACGAGCATAACGTTACCAATAATAATTCTTCGTGACCTTTTTGGTTATGACATCAAGAAACTCAAAAAGAACGATCAAAACTCTTATGAGTTGATAAGAGATGTCGTATCTTCCGAAAAATTTAAAATAACAGTTAGCAAACGTTTATGTAAGTTTATCGAATACGTTGATAAATACATGTTTCCTTGATGTGTTTGCCTAAAGAAGAATATGGAGATATCGATGCAAGGCTACGTTATGTTTTTGATGAAGTGCCTTTGTATCCAACTGCAATTAGATATATCTCTGACGATTCTTTACGGCTTGAGTTTGGCTTAAAATGAATTACTTTATTGAAGTTTTTTTTTAAATCAGAAAGTAACTCGATATCCGCGCCTCCTTGAAATAATTTCGCTATCATCATTCCTCCTTGATTGAGGGATGTCTGACAGAATTCATAAACCGCCTCTACCAGATTTATTATTCTAAGATGGTCTACCTTTTTTATTCCGCAGGTACTTGGAGACATGTCACTCATAACAACATCAGCCTTTCGACCTGGTAGCATCTTTTTTAGAAGGTCGATACTCGATTCATCAAGAAAATCACTCTTTATAAAATCTACATTTGGAATTGGCTCCATATCTAATAGATCTATTGCAATAACCTTCTTAGATATTTGCGATACAACTTGAGACCAGCCTCCAGGGGCGGCTCCAAGGTCAATTACAATTGATTTATTGTTCATTATATTGAACTTATTTTGAATCTCTAGAATTTTAAAAGCCGCCCGCGATCTGTATCCTTCCTTTTTTGCCTTTAGCACAAATTGGTCGTTCAATTGTCTTTCTATCCAGCTTCTTGAAGATTTTTTTAATCTTTTATTTTTAACTCTTTCTTTCATTAATAAAAAAATAGTTTATTTATGCCGATTAATAATATGATAACTAATCATATAAAAATACAGATTCTTTGTTATTGCGTTTTGACAAAAAGTACCTAGTTTAATCTGAGTTTCGTATAAGGGGGAAGGAAAAGTCTAGTTAAAGCACGCATTAAAGTTCAACAAAAGTACGCATGTTATGATTCAGCTAGTAGAGATTTTCACTTATATCGATGATAGAAAACCGATAGAAAAACTAATGATAAACCCAAAAGGATGTTTGTTTGGAGATAAAGGATATATTAGTAAACACTTAACTACAATCCGCTTTCAATATTTTTTATGAGGCGGCTCTTAGAATTGGATGGACTTTAACTTGCTAATATTCGTATAATCGCTTACGGTTCTGAAACAATGTATGCGGGGCCCTCTTATGGAGATTAAGCTTTGTTTCCTCAATGTCAAAAGAACATAGAAATAATTAAAAATTCCATAAGCCTTATGAAAGACTTCGTGGAATTTGATAAAATAAAGCTTGAATTAAGCGAGCTTGAAAAGAAAGTTGAAGCTTCTGATTTTTGGGGCAATACCGAAAATGCCGTCAAGACGATGGTGAAAAAAGACTATTTAACCGAGTTAATGGCGCCTATAAACTACCTTGAATCCAAAATTAATGAAATTGTCGAGCTGTTTGAACTTGCTGAATCTGAACATGACGATTTGCTGATCTCAGAATTAACTACAACTCTCGATAAGCTAACTGAAAAATCACTTACATTACAAGTCGAGTCAATTCTGAATAAACCTCAAGATTCAGCTAATTGCTTCATTGAAATTAATGCTGGAGCTGGGGGAACGGAATCCCAAGATTGGAGCGAAATGCTCGCAAGAATGTATGCTAGATGGTCCGAAAAGAGAGGATATAAAGTTGAAATAACTGACAAGAATTCTGGAGAAGAAGCGGGCGTAAAATCAATAACTTTATATATAAAAGGCAATAAGGCTTACGGATGGCTCAAGAAAGAAAGTGGAATTCATCGCTTAGTTCGAATTTCTCCCTTTGATTCTAACGCGAGA
>JAIRYO010000068.1 GCA_031267725.1 Holosporales bacterium
GATCTCAATCCGATTGAACAATTCTGGAGTTGGCTTAAGAGAAAACTGAGAGAGATTTTGCACAATTATGCTTCTTTAGACGAAGCTATCCAAGCCTCCTTTCAACTAATTTGAGTATAACATGACTCCGGCGCCCAGCCTGAATAGACCGTAAACCATGCTTAAATGATTTGAGTGCTTCTTTCTCTTTCCCCCTTTCTTATTAAAGCTTGAACCATCTAACCGGCCTCAAGCATAATTGTTCCACGTGGAACAATCGCTTTAAAAACTTGGACCATCCGCTGGTTACTCACCTATTTGGTAATGTAATACAAGTATTTTGCTAAAAAGAAGAAAAGGAGTTTTCACGATCTTCCAATTTTGAATATTGATCGTGCGGATATTAAAGTTGACATCATGATAAAGACTGAAGAGGTTCGAATAAGCATTTTTTCAAACTGCTCGTTTATTTCTAAATCAAGAAAACAATATAAAAGCAGCCACATCACGGCGAGCTCTAAT
Organism: Holosporales bacterium; assembly: GCA_031267725.1. Classification (GTDB taxonomy): domain Bacteria; phylum Pseudomonadota; class Alphaproteobacteria; order RUG11792; family RUG11792; genus JAIRYO01. Next base: position 502 of record JAIRYO010000068.1, read on the forward strand.
ATCAAGTATAGGGAGATAGCGAATTCATTTCCATTTAAATATGTAAACTCCAAGATTTGCGTTTTAAAACCGCACTCGTAGTAACCCGAATCAGCATTATAGCCCTTATCTTTAAGCAGTAGAGATATTTTTGATAAAAGCAAGGCAAAAACTGAAATTACGCCAGAAACAAACACAACGAGACTTGCTATCGAAATTTCTGAAATAGGCGTCATTTGTGCTTTTTTCTAAAGCACGCAGGAATATCCAGCTCGTCCTGAACCTGCTCTCCAGCAGAATCAAAAACTTTCTCTTGCGGGGAACTCTTTTCTTCTCCAACTTCATAGTTTTCATTGTAGCCCCTACGTTTTGATCTAAATTTACTGAAAAACGACGCCGATTTATTTCTCTCGTCTTTCAAATTTGAAATTTTTTCATCATATTCACGATCCATGGTGGCGTTATCCTGCATGGATTTAGCAAATGATTTTCCGGGAAAGTCCTCTTGTTCAGTATCCCCTCTAGGGGCCGGTTGATCATTAAAAACTTTAGTTGCCAACCCCTGTTTGGAAAATCCCATAATTCCGGAAACGTCCCTGTTTTTAAACATAGCATCTTGTGGAGAACCGATTCCCGTTGCAACAACGGAAACTCTAACTTTTCCACTTAGTCTCTCATCAAAGGTTGATCCAAATATAATATTAGCATCAACATCTACCTCCTCACGTATCCTATTAGCAGATTCGTCAACTTCATATAAAGTTAGGTCATAACCTCCAGTTATATTGATAAGGACTCCTCTTGCTCCTTGAAGTGAAACATCATCTAATAAGGGGTTTGAAATAGCCGCTTCTGCAGCATCAAGAGCTCTTCGCTCTCCTTCTGCCTCTCCAGTTCCCATCATAGCCTTGCCCATCTCACTCATAACCGCTTTTATATCCGCAAAATCAAGGTTAATAAGACCTGGCATTATCATGAGATCGGTTACTCCTCTTACTCCAGAATAAAGCACGTTATCTGCCATTTTAAAAGCGTCTGCAAAGGTGGTCCCCTCATTGGCCAATCTGAATAAATTCTGATTGGGAATGACGATGAGCGTGTCTACATATTGCTGCAATTCATCTATCCCACTATCGGCAGATTTTGTTCTATGCGACCCCTCAAATGTAAAAGGTTTAGTAACAACTCCAACTGTTAAAATTCCAGCATCCTTTGCTATTTTTGCGATGGTTGGCGCTGCTCCAGTTCCAGTTCCTCCGCCCATTCCGGCCGTTATAAAAAGCATATTCGCCCCATCAACGAATTTTAAAATCTCTTCCGCGGATTCTTCTGCGGCAACCCTTCCAACTTCTGGCTTAGACCCCGCTCCAAGCCCTTTAGTAACCTCTACTCCCAACTGCACCCTTTGCTTTTCTTCCACCAAAGATTGCCTTAAAGCTTGTGCATCTGTATTGGCCGCAACGAAAGTAACCCCCTCCAAATTAGATCTAATCATGTTATTGACCGCATTTCCGCCGGCTCCCCCAACACCAACAACGACTATTCTAGGACCTAACGTGGCATTTTCTCCAATTTGTTCCTTATCGCTTTTTGTCATAAACTTACCGAAAAACCCACATGAATACAGACAGTATATCTTGCCACTTTTGAATTTCAAATAATAAAATGGGAAAAACGATATAGGTATCGAAATATGGGTATTTCTCAAAACCCTAAAAGGCGAAAACAGCGTTATTCACAATCTTTAAATACTTTTCTCTTTCATTACTCACCTACGATAAAGATACAAGTGAATCCCGCCTGGCGAAAAGTATTTCCACATCTTTTGTCTTGGGCTATGTGAACGTGTACAAGTAAAATGGAATTACCCCCTAATTAAACATATTATTCAATAGCAACGTTAAGCATCTCTATTTCTGATTCCGAGTTCTTATCACTTACTTCTAATGCTTCCTTCTTTATCCATTTATTTAATATTCTGGCTATTATTCTTAATCCGGCCCCTTCTAAATATGAAGTAGCAGCCTCAGAAATATTTTACATTCTTGCTTAATTAGGTGTCAGCCCCGAACTTATACAGTTATTGACTTTTACGTCGATTTATGTTAACAGTTACTAGCAATCGATTTGAGACGTCGGAGTCATTATGTCGTTAAGTGAAACGTTTAAGGTTGGATCATGGGTTGTATACCCTTCTCACGGAGTTGGAAAGCTTGATGATATTGAAAAGATTGAAATTAACGGCGAACGCATGGATTTTTTTGTAATATCTTTCAATAAGAATAAATTAGTTTTGAAACTTCCCATTAAGAAAGCGCTCGAATCCGGGCTAAGAAAAGTCGTTTCAAAAGAGGAGATGAAAAGCGTGTTTGACATTCTCATTCAAAAGGGGAGAAAGCGTAGACTAATGTGGAGTAAGAGAGCTCAAGAATATGAAATGAAGGTAAATTCTGGAAATTTATTATCCATCGCTGAGGTTATTAGGGAGCTTTATAGAGAGGGAGGAGATATCGTGCAATCATTCAGTGAACGGCAGATTTATCAATTAGCAATGGAAAGATTGGCGCTTGAGGTTTCTATTGTTGAAGAAATAGAAGAGTCTGAGGCAATCAGGAAACTTGAGGTCATTTTGCAAGCTGCATGACCCTATAAGATCCCTATATCAGCCACGAAACCTCAGATTACTTTTCGTCTATGAATAACTGTGAATCCGGCCTATCTCAGGCATTAATGTTCCACCTGAAACAATTGATTTAAAAGCTTGAAACCCGGCCGCTGAACTCAGACATAACATGAATCCTGCATAACTCAGTCTAGATAGGCAGTAAACCATGCCCCAATGATTTTTGTATTTCTTTTTATAATGCTTTAAGCATGATATATAGCAATCTTAGAATATTACTTAGAGGGGTTGGTTCTATATGTAAGAAGTGAAGAGAGTGCTTTATATATATCTTGTCTAAAACATTATAGAAAAAATGCACAAATCATTTAAGCATGGTTTACTGCCTATCTAGACTGAGTTATGCAGGATTCATGTTATGTTTGAGTCCGGCTGGGACACGAAGCCACCTCTAACCCATAGTCATGATTCCGGTATGGCCAAACCTGCATAGGGAGTAACCCATGTTAGATGGTTTGAGTATTTTTTAAGGGGGCTGCCCTAGATAACCACTATCACCCCATTGCAAAACCAGCTGCTCCGCGCCTCCCTTTTTTCCCCTCCTCATCCTTTGAGTTTGCTTCTTTTCTCCATCCTAGATTATTTTTCTTATCTAGGAGGGCCCATTGATTAAAAAAAGTTTTCCAAAATTAACGGAATATTAAACTTTTTGTGATATGCTAAGCTTGTGCTTGCAAAACGAGAGAACAACTCAGGTGTTGCGACCGGACCCGACCGGAGGTCCCCCAGTG
>JAIRYO010000057.1 GCA_031267725.1 Holosporales bacterium
TATTCATTATGGCATCAAATCCTCCCGCCATCAAAGTCAACCAATAGGAGGGAGGAGACCTTTGACCAGTTACCGCTACCGTTATCCCAGTCGCAATTTCGGTTAAAAAAGAAAGTACTCCTCCCACGGTTATCAAACTTTTTTTGATTTTATTCGACTTTGTGATACTTGCAAGAATGTAGGTCAATCTATTAACTTTTTGCTCATCCCCCCCCTTTAGAGAGAGCTCACTAGCAAATTCAACAATTGAACTCGCTGTTCTAGCTAATGGCTCTAAGTCGCATTTATCGATATGTGTGCTTAGGTTATGAAGGTTAGATGCGGACTCAGGTAGGGCCTGAAAAGCATTGATTGTGTTTGATAATGATCGGTGTATTGAACTGTTAATCAAGGAGTTTAGTCCCCAAAATAAAGCCTTGCCTATATAGAGTCCCATTAAAGCTTTTCCATAGCCTGAAACCCCTGAATGGAATATGCTAAGACACTTAACAATTTCACAGGACGCACTGGTGATTAATTCCGAAGCAAAAACGATAGGGGCAAAAAATGAACTCCAGGAAGTTTTGTTATGAAAAATTTCTGGATTTTGGATATCATAAAGCGACTCTATTGAATGAACTCCATAATTAAGTTGAGGATACTTCTTTCTAAAATCGCTTATACACTTTTCTAGATTACCTATATTTGCAACAATAATGTTTTGCCCTTCCACACCAAACGAGTTATCGGGCATGGCAAGAGTGGCAAAACAATTCCCAAAAAGACAGTTGCTCATCAGAAGAATAGCCATTAATTTTATCATCTTCATTATATTTAAGCAAAGAGATAAAGCCTGTAATATAGATTAAGGCAAAAACATTAATAAACAGTTAAATAATTTTTCATAAAACTTTTCCCTGATTAGCTAGGATCTTCCTTCGGTATCCGCATTCAAACAGATGTGGTACAAAAGATGTGGAATTAGTTTTCATCTATTAATATGTACATAGCAATCTCTTTTCCCTTTCATATTAAAGCTTGAACTATCCTTCCGGCCTCAGGCATAAATGTTTCACGTGAAACAATTGTTTAAAAGCTTGAACCATCAGCCACTCTCCTAAGTAATATTCAGAGATTGCTATATATCATGCTTAAAGTATTATAAAAGAAATATAAAAATCATTTGGGCATGGTTTACGGTCTATTCAGGCTGAGTCATACAGGAGTTCATGTCATGTTTGAGTCCAGTCGAGTAGTTCAAGCTTTTAAAGCAATTGTTCCACGTGGAACAATACATATCCTATCTAAAGTATTATAAAAAGAAATACAAAAACGCTCTAAGTATTGTTCCCCCCTATCCAAGCTGGGCCATGCCGGATTCTTTAACTTTGACAAGACGCAAACATCGTGCAAAAACAAAGTGTTTAAAAATCGATTTAGACACTATGAGTATGAACGGTCACTATCGGCTTTTTTTCAAAATTCCTTGTAATGAGTTTTTTAATCGATATCTCGCATTCTCTTTTTAAGAGCTTAATGTCATCTTTGTTTTTAACAATTTCTGTTGCTATTATTTTACGCACAATGTTTTCGATTTTCTTAATGTTATTTTTGTCTATGTGTATCCCTCTGACTACGATGCTGGGAAAACCGATAAGGTCATTATTCTTCGACAGTGCAAAGCTAACGCTGACATACCCATTATGTGACATTAAATTTCTTTCCCTAATTGCCAATGAGTTTAGAGGTATCAGATCGTTACCGTCAAGCGCATTAAAAGCAAAAGACATATGGGCTAATTTTTCTAACTTTCCGTCTAAAACCTTAATCTTATCCCCTGATTCCGCGATAAAAATTTCTGGAATCCCCTTTGTTTCGGCAAAATCTCTTTGAGCATACAGCATTCTTGCATCCCCATGAATTGGAATCAATGACCTTGGAGTTAGCCAATCATACATTTTTGCAATGGCTTCTTTATTCGGATGGCCGGAAACATGTATATCGTCTTCCATATCCGTAGTTACTATCTCAACTTCCTTCCTGACGAGTAAATTTTGCATATCTCTTATGTTTAACTCGTTTCCTGGAATAACTTTCGATGAAAACAAAACAACATCCCGCTTTCCGAGTTTTATAAATTTATTCTCTCCGCGTGCTAACCTGTATAAAGCTGATCTGGATTCTCCTTGAGAACCCGTACAGACCAATAAAACCTTTTCGGGAGGCATATTAGCCACCTCTTCATCCGTTAAAATTGAATTGACAGTTGCTTTAAATGTGTCGGAGAAATAAGCGGTATCCGAAACGGCATTTATCATCTTATACATCGACCTTCCGATTATAGCAACCCTTCTACCAAACTTTTTAGCGATATTGAAGATGGTGTCGATTCTGGCTATATTCGATGAAAAACAAGTAACCGTAACTCTCTTATCCCCATATTTTGAAATGACGCGAGTAAGCGCTTCTTTAACGTCAGTTTCGGAGCCGATTTGATCTTCATTCAGAACGTTAGTTGAGTCACACAATAGACAATCTACCCCCTCCTTTCCTATTTCTATTAATCTCTTTTCATCAACTTCGTCACCTAGAAGTGGTGTCTTGTCTATTTTCCAATCCCCTGTGTGAAAAATTTTTCCAGCAGGGGTTCTTATGTATATACCACAAGCTCCCAGTATGGAGTGAGCTAAAGACACGTATTCTACCTCAAATTCACCGATATTCATGCGTTGTTTTGGGTGAACCATATTTATCTCAACTTTATCTTTCCACGAAAACTCACTAAGCTTCTGCTTCAAAACAACCATCGGAAATCCAGTTAAGTATATAGGACATTGTAACTGAGGCCACAGATAGGGAATAGCACCTATATGATCTTCATGGGCATGAGTTACGAATATTCCTTTTATATTCTTTTTAACACTCAATGGAAAAGATATATCAGGTGTCAAAATTTCAATGCCAAATTTGTCGTAAAAAGCTATTCCTAGATCAACGATTATCCATTGGTCATTATATCCAATCATAGTACAGTTTGCGCCAATTTGCTCTAAACCACCAATCGGCACGATTAATAAATTATTTTTTTCTGTTTGCATAATTCCTTTTCTTTCCTTTAGTTAAATAAAACTTCTCAACATACACAAATCGGTTCTTATAGACAAGCCCGAAAATCTAAAAATTTAAAATTCACAACAAATTCACTTAACCTCCACTTAAATAAAAAATATCGAACTGAGCACATACTACCAGGACTCGTTATCAAAAGCTCCAAACACATTTTTTTTCATAATCCAGCCGTTGTAGTTTCCATTATCAGCTAACCTCACCCTACACCACTTTCCCCTCATAGAGAGTAACTCCATTATAACACCTTTTTCAACGACAGCGACTAAAGTCGAAGAATCATTTAGGTTTGAGATTAGCTTTGACGGTTCGTCGCTTATGGTAATTACAAATCTTTTTGTAGAAAGCAAACTTTTGTGAATCCAACTCTCAAAGCCACCAGCATCTTTTATTTTTCTCCAGCAATCATATTTTGCAACAATCATCACAGGAGTCCCCTTTTGGATATATACAAAACGAATTTTATATTCTTGTCCTGGACCAAAATGGGAATTTGCCTTGTTAGATTTAATTGAAGCATAATATGGATCACAAACACAGCTTTTTATGGAGGCCTCTATTCCACTAATAAAAAAAATACTAAAAATGATAAAATTTAAAAAGTTTATAAAGAGGTGCTTTCTGATCAAAGCTGTAACTAATTTTTCGCACGAATCTTGAATTTGGCAGCTTTTATCTCTTTGCTCTTTTGCATCATATAACAAAACTCCTAATAGATTTGCTATATAAAAAAAAGCACTCTGCTTTGGAAAATTTTTCAAATACCTCCTACACTTCACCTACATATACCCCTAATGCCTTCGCCGCCTTTACACATTCATCATCGATTGTTAAAAATTTGTTAACATCTCTCATTGCGTCAACAACATTAATCGATTTAAGTCTGTTCCCGGAAAAAATCAGTAGCTTCCCGCAATCTCCTCTATCGATTAAATTTACCGCTTCAATACCGAAAAGAGTTCCTAACAGCCGATCGTTTATAGAAGTTCTTCCTCCTCTTTGGGTATGCCCCAATGTAATGCAACGTGATTCAAGTCCGGTTTCCTTAATAAGACTAACCAAATGCTGACCTATCCCTTTATAAGTCAGATGCGAATATTTCATAACACCATTGACAAACTCTTCATCATGTTTAAAATCTTTCGCTTCAACGGATTCTGAAACAACGACTATGCAGTAATTCTTTCCATTTTTGAAACAGTGCATGACCTTTTGTTTGACTTTTTCGATATCGTATTCAAATTCCGGAACAAGGATGATATCAGCCCCGGATGCTATTCCAGCGTACATAGCGATAAAGCCGGCATCTCTTCCCATAACTTCGACAACCATAACTCTTTCATGGCTTTTGGCGGTTGATCTTACATTTTCGATTGCCTCAACAACAATTTCCAACGCCGTGTAAAATCCAATGGAAAAATCCGTATTATTAACATCATTATCTATGGTTTTTGGAACTACAACAATCTTCAATTCTTCGTTGCCAATCAGCAGCTCGTTTATTAAACACAAACTGCCATCCCCCCCAACACAAATCAAGCCACTAAGGGATAAGTCTTCATATCCCTTGTAGATCATCTTTTTTATATCGTCAATTGTTTTACCGGATTCAATCGTTGATGACATCCAAACTGTATCAGAACATATAAGGCTTCCCGCAGTGGATAACATCGATTCATCACAATTTTTATCATCTAAAACAACATACTCCGGATTCTTCGAGGCCAGTCCTCTAAGACCATGCTTGAACCCAAACAACTCATATCCAAGCCCTTTCGTTCTAATAAATGCGGCTCTTATAATCGAATTTAAACCGGAGCAATCCCCTCCAGAGGTCAATATTCCGATCCTCTTTCTATCAGACAATTGATACCTAAAACCAGGTTACAAAACATCGTGCATGTTAGCATTGCTAACTCAGAAATACAAGAAAGTTTGAAGTGATTGTATACGGTCAAGGAGCTAGCTTTATCTATGAATAGTTGTATAGCAATCTCTGCATTCTTCTGCTTCAGGTTGGGCCATGCAGGAGTCAGAGTTATTCATATTGGCATAAAACATAAATGTTCCACGTGGAACAATTGTTTAAAAAAAGTTTTCCAAAATTAACGGAACATTAAACTTTTTGTGATATGCTAAGCTTGTGCTTGCAAAACGAGAGAACAACTCAGGTGTTGCGGCCGGACCCGACCGGAGGTCCCCCAGTGGTGGGTGGGGGCTAGGGATGGAGTATATAGAGTATCATAAAAAGCTTAATAAAACGTTAATTCACAAGGAATTTTTTAAAGGTATATAGGTATGGTTTAATTATAGTAGGCCTGCCTAAATTCTGCTTGACTTTTGAAGGGAGTTTTTCAGGTTCATCGCAAACATGAAATGTTCCACGTGGAACAATTGGTTTAAAATCTTGAACAAGGCGGACCGCCGCAAACGTAGGTGTTCAACGAATACTTGAAAGCTTGAGAACCACTTGCTCGGCATCAAACATAACATGACTCCGACGGCCCAGCCTGAATAGGCCGTAAACCATGCTTAAATGATTTTTGTATTTTTTTCTAATACTTTAGACAAGATATATATAAGCAATCTCTTTACCCTTTTCATATAGATTACCACCCCCTTTAACTAATATACAGAGATTGCTATATATCATGCTTAAAGCGTTATAAAAAGAAATACAAAAATCATTGGGGCATGCTTTACGGTCTATTCAGACTGGGCCGCCGGATTCATGTTAAGATTTTAAACCAATTGTTCCACGTGGAACATTTATTTGGCTACTCAACAATTAACTTCCGCGGCTCTATCCTAAAAAAATGTAACAATTTATCGATCGCAGCATCCCATTATAAAATCCAAAGAGCCGATGATTGCATTTATATCTGGAATTTTTACTCCTATCAGTAAACTTTTTAAAATCTGTATATTTGCAAAACTAGGAGATTTAAAATGCATTCTGTAAGGCTTAAATTGGTCCGCTTCCTCGACGAACATGTGAACACCAAATTCCCCTCTTGGACTCTCCGTTGCCGAATAAATCTTTATGTTTTTAGGAAGAGATATTCCATTCAAAGGAAATAGCGGATAGTCAAACTTTTTGAAAGCAGGCCATTTTCTTCTTTCGTTAAAAGTTTCAGAATTGAAAACCATTCCTGGTTTTAAACGATTTAGAGATTGCCTTATAATATCCAAACTCTGTTTCATTTCAAGATAACGAAGTTTATTTCTGGCATAGCAGTCGCCCTCAGTCAAAGTTATTGGCTCAAATTCCAAAAGATCATATATTCCGTACGATGATAATTTTCGAATATCATAACTAATTCCGGAAGCTCTGAGGTTTACTCCAGAAATACCATACTTCATCGCCATGTTTGAGGAAATTATCCCTATTCCCCTAGTACGCTTTTCAAAAATCCTATTGTTTAATGTGAGCTTTTCGACGGCTTCAATATAAAACCCTATTTCATCCACGAATGCGCGCACCATTTCAGTTATCTCGTCCGATATATCGTTGAAAACTCCTCCAGGAACATAATAGGATATATGCATTCTGCGGCCAGTTGTTCTTTCAAAAATATCCATAATCTTTTCACGTTCTTCAAATCCGTAAAGAAAAAGACTGAGACATCCGAGGTCGTAAGCTAATGATCCAATAGCCATTATATGGCTTGAAATTCTGCTTAGCTCGTCAAAAATCGTTCTTATGATCAACGCCCTTTTCGGAACGCTAATTTTTAAAATTTTTTCAATTGAAATTACATAAGCATGCTCCTGTATGGCCGGAGCAAGGTAATCTAACCTATCGATATATGGAATTATCGACAAAAATCTTTTATTTTCAACGATCTTTTCAACGCCTCTATGAAGGTAGCCAATGTCTGGCTCGCATGCCCTCACCTCCTCTCCGAAAAGTGATAAGGCAAGTCTCATAACTCCATGAGTAGATGGATGGTGTGGGCCAAAATTTAGAACGTATTCGAATCTTTTTGACATTTCTCTTTTAGAAGTTTTTCAATTTTAGCAGAATAATCAAACGACTCGTCAAGCTTAAACGAAAGATTTGGAACAAACCTCAAGTTCATTCTTTTTGCAATAGCATTTTTGAAATAATGAACTTGCAGTTCAAAAAAACGTTTTGTTTCTTCTTTTTTCATTCCACAAAGAGGGGTAAAAAATATAACGGCGTTCCTAAGATCTGGAGACAAATCTATATATGTTATTGTCACTAGAGTAGGTAATTTTGATTCGTTTTCATGATTCAAGAGTATTGGAAAGTCCCCTTTTGACAAAGCAAGAGAAAAACATTCACGAATTTGAGAAGCGATTTTATCATTTCTGCGGCCTGTTTTTTTTCTTTTACAAACAAAGCTAAATCCGACATATTGCACGCTTTTCAAAAGGACGGCTTTCGAGAATAATATACCACAAAACCTTTTGAGATATCAGTTAAGAATTACTTTTTGTCTATGAACAATTGTTCCACGCGGAACATTTTATATTTGTAACGAATCTGAAAACCTCCCTTCAAAAGTCAAGCAGAATCTATGCAGGCCTACTATAATTAAACTATATCTTAGGAATTGACACCTAATAATCCTACATACAAGGAGTTCTTTATAAGCAAATCAGCTCCTAATTTAGCTTCAGATTGAAATTTGCGTAAAAACGGTATAAAAGAAGTATATCGTTTGGCTTCAATTAAAAAATTCAAAAGTAATGCATCGAAAAAATCTGAGAGAGAAGTTGAAGCGCTATCGTCCAGCAGATAAGACCGAAACGGAAGACAAGCAAAAAATGCTTAACTTTTTGAATTTAAACGAAGCTTGCTTTGAAAGGTCGTTATCAACCGGACATTTTACGAGTTCTTGCTGGTTGGAAAATTATGACAGCACAAAATTTTTGATGACGCTACACAAGAAGCTTGGTTTTTGGTTACAACTAGGAGGGCATGCAGATGGAGATAGTGATCTTATAAGAGTTTCTCTGAAAGAAGCGCGTGAAGAATCTGGCCTGAAAAATATCAAATTGCTATCGAATGAAATATTCGATATAGGCGTTCATATGGTTTCAAAGTATGAAAAAACTCCGGAGCATTACCATTATGATGTCAGATTTTTATCGAGAGCAACCGATGATAACGAGGAAATTCAGATTTCCGATGAATCGATGGATTTAAGATGGTTCGCTGAAATACCAACCCTTCATCCAGGAGTAAGTCCAGACGTTCCTAGAATGTTTAAAAAATGGAAAAGTTTGTGGTAGAGTGAACCATTTTCAAGGGATCCTCCTACGGAAATATACGATGCCCCTTGCAGGAAGATATGCAGGAGATGTGCCTTAGAAGCTTTCTATAAGAGTAGAGGAGAGCATAAATTTGATATAGATCCATAAAGGAATTTCCTTTAAAGGGGATTATTGACAAAACACTGGTATACATGCAAAAATGGCCTGGCATGTGGCGGGTGTAGCTCAGTTGGTTAGAGCGCTAGATTGTGGCTCTAGAGGTCGTCGGTTCGATCCCGATCACTCGCCCCACTCTACCATGCCGATTTAGCTCAGTTGGTAGAGCAACTGATTTGTAATCAGTAGGTCGGGGGTTCAAGTCCCTCAATCGGCACCAAAAGGAAGCTTTGGTTACCAAAAATAGAAATCATTTTATTTTCACAAACTCCGCCTTGTTTTCGTCAAAACACGAAAAATTAGCTGAGCTTATGTTGTTCTCCTCATCTCTAAAAAACCAGGCATATTCATTATTATCAAAGTAAACGAGCGTCATATCTTTTCCAGAAAAGGAGAAGGTATCTCCATTGACATGGTCTAGCCTAGCTGATCTTATCCCATTCGAAATTATTAAATTGTCATCTTTTTTTGAAACTTTTATATCGCCATACATTTCGTTTGAATATGTGCCAACGTATTTTTCAGGTTTTTCCATTGGGGATGGGTTTCTTTCTGATAAATTTTTGTGAAAATAGTCATGCCTACTTTGATAATAGTTTTTCCTGTCAATATCAGCTTGTATCCAATCTATCTTTGAAAATCCAAAGCAAAGATCAAAAAATTGATTCACCATGTATTCACAAAACATAGTCTGTGCCACGCCTCCAAGATTACAAACCACTCCTGCCGCCAAATCATCACTTGGTGAAACAGCAATAAAAGCGGTCGCTCCATAGATACCACCCATGTGGTATATTATATCTCTTCCATTTTTACCATTATCGAAATATCTAGATTTGAAAAATCCCATTCCGTAGTACATTCCTTTTTCTGAATAACGTGACTTAACAAAAGTCGCATCATCATCTTTTATATTTTTTATTTCCGATATATTGGATGTAAGCTGGCTAAACGTCTTTTCTGAAACAATTTGTTTTCCGTTATAAGTACCTTTATTTGCCAACATAGAAATCCACTTTGAATAATCCTCTGCAGAAAAGCTTATTCCTGATGTTGCTGGAAATTTGTGAAAGAAACCAACTTGTTCAAGGGGAAGTATGTTATCCAAATACCTGGAATGACTCGTTACGATTTCTTTTGGCTCGTGAGTAAAGATTGACCCAACCAGTTTTAACAACGCTTGAAAAAATCCAATTTTTGATTTGTCATAAAAAAACCTTGATAGCATATATTTAAAATGTCCAATTCTACTCGATTCCGCATCTATCCTTATTGCACTTGAATTTTTCATATCCATTTTACTGAAAATATATTCCTCCACAAGGTCTTCATACTTTTTCCCAGTTGCGCTTTCGAGAACATATCCGACGATTCCATATACTACATTCTGATAACCGTAGTATCTTCTGAATTTTCCAGGTGTCTGTTTTAAATATCTAAATGCATTTAATACTATTGGAATTTCATACCCCCCTTTCAGCAAGCTATCTGCGGAAAAATGTTTAAGCCCAGAAGAGTGAGAAATTAGATCCCTGATAGTAAATTCATTCGATAACCACTCATTACAAATAAAAAATTCCGGATAATATTTTCTAACTTTATCTTCGAAAGCTATTTTCCCTTCATCAACAAGCGCTCCGACCAATATAGCGGTTACGTTTTTTGATACCGAGGAAACGGGAAAGAGCGTTTTTGCAGAAACTGGACTAGGACCGTTATCCGGAAGAGTTGTTTCTCCAAATGCGTTATAGTACAAAATTTTATCTTTACGTGCGATTGATATTGCGACCGCTGGAATTCCAATTTTTTTCATTCCCTCAATTATTATCTTTTCCATTTGCTTCGCGTTTTCAAGGATCTGTTCATCTGTAATAGCCGCAAAGCTTGGAAAGATTTTTATAGCAATAAGAGCAAATAGTAGAGCTAGAGCCTTTTGGAAAATTTTCAACATCTTAGTAAACATCATTTAACGATTTATTAACCATTGACAGTATACATTTAGAAATATGATCAAATCAAATTTTTTGGTATGGCGATGTCTGCTGGAATAAAAAAAACACTGATAATATGTTTAACCATATTAATCGGTATTTGCCTACTACAATTCGGCCAATACATTGATCGTTATGCATTATTGGCCACGAAGGATAGTATTTATATCTTTGATAAAATTTATAGAGTATTGAACAAATGCGACGGAGATAAGTGTTCTCTCTTAGAAATTAAGCAGCCAGGATTTTTTAATGCACTCCTTGAGGAGACATTTCGGGCGCGCAATCTAGAGGATGAAAAATCGATGGTAAGTGAAGTTTCAAAAAAAATCGATATAAAAGAGATTGAGCCAAAATCTTCTATTGGACAAGTTTCATCCAATTCAGAAAAATTGAAAAAAGAAAAGGAGGACTATGCATCCAAGCTTCAAGATAAAGAAAAAAAAGAGGATGTTAAAATTGAAAAAGAAAAGGTGGATGAAGAATTTGTAGAGTAAACTTTGGAATACCTCCGTTCACTTCGGTGATAGATTATTCATTTTGGGAGACAATGGTTATGGCTAGACTTTATTAGGTAATAATTTAAAGTAATTAAAATTTTTAGACAACGCAATTATTGAAATAATGTATTGCTTACTGGTATAATCATCCGTTATTTGTATTTTTTGCATGAATGCCGTTTTTGTCTCTTAAGTTTTTGAATTTCAGTTTTATACTAATATCGATTACTCTTTCCGGCTGCGCTGTTAAAAGACCAGCTAGTGATAGCAACATTCCTTTGTCCACAAAACATGAAGTGGCTACAAAGGCGATTTCTCGGATAATAGAGAAAGAAGAGGTAAAGAAAGAAATTCCCAAAGGCATGCTTAAGGCGATTGCAGATGTTGAATCTCGATTTAACCCATACGCTGTTAACGCTCAAAAAAAATCATATTTGTTAAAAACAAAAAAAGAAGCTACGAAGCTTATCCAGAATTTTGTAAATAGAGGGTATACTAACATTAGCGTGGGCTGTTTGCAAATCCACTACAAAACCCATAAAGATCATTTTTCATCAATTGAAGCCATGCTAATCCCCGAAAATAACGTAGCGTATGCTGCTGCACTGCTGAAAAGTTTGTATAAAAGATATGGTAGTTGGGAAAAAGCAATCAAAATGTATCACACGAGTAATCCAGTGCACAACAAGCCATATTATCAAAAGGTAATGAAAAGGTATTTAAGTTATTTTTCCGCTTCAGCGCGGGAGAAATAGAAGTTTCACTCTGTTGCTTTATCAAAAGATCAGCTATTTCTCGATGCACCGCATTGTCTAAAAAACACAAAATATAAAATTATCAAAGAAGTTCAACGTAAAGCCACTACCCCCCTTGCTTCTCAGGCAAATTCTTCACCCAATAAGCTCATAAAACATTCACGCTGAACCCGGTCGGATGGTTCAAGCTTTTTAATAATGTTCCACGTGGAACATTTCATGTTTGAGGTCAGCGGATGGTTCGAGCTTTCAAACCAATTGTTCCACGTGAAACATTTTATGTTTGAGTCCAGTCGAGTGCTTCAAGCTTAAGTATGAAAGGCTGAAGAAATTGTTGTACATCATAGCATGTGTGGGAGTTACGGCTATTCATAGATGAGTATCTTTGTTGTAACTGAGTAAGGAGAAAATTGCAATCAGGTAATAGGCAAGTATTTAAGTGGATATGATATAGGGTCATCGAAATAAAGGTCTCCTTAGAATAATTGCTTCGCCGTTATATCTGTTTTTAACTGACATACATGATTTAGTAGGTTCCAAACTATTTTTAATATTTCGGAAAAGTATAATAAGTGATAGCATAGTTAGGTATATCGGATTGGTTCAGCTTTAGTTATGAATGTTAAATATTGGAAAAGTATAAAAGAGTGGATTTGGGTTTTTTCTTCGTTTGTGTTTGTGAGTTGTTTTTTGTTTCAACCTTTTAAAATTCCATCTGGCTCAATGATTCCGACCTTACTTGTTGGAGATTTTTTACTTGTCAATAAGTTTTGTTATGGCTACTCAGAAGACTCATTCAGAATCGGAACTTTTACATTTCCTCTTCCTAAAATATCAGGCAGAATTTTTGCAACAAAACTTCCTCAAAGAGGTGAGGTGGTCGTTTTCAGAAATGAAAGGGACAATAATATGAATTATGTAAAAAGGATTATTGGCCTTCCAGGAGATAAGATCGAGCTAATAGATGGGATAGTATATATAAATGACAATCCGTCGGAGATAAAAGAGGCTGGGGAGTATTCCGTAATTGATCAGGGGAAATATTTCATATTTAAAAAGTATATTGAAAAATTGCCAAACGGATACGAGCATGTAATTTTAAAAAGAGATGAATTTGGAAAATCAATGCTGGACAATGTCGGTCCTTTTTTCGTTCCTGAGGGACATTATTTCATGATGGGGGACAATAGAGATAACTCAAAAGATAGTCGCGTTCTTGAAGAAGTTGGTTTTATCCCTTTAGAGCGCATAATGGGACGGGCTGAGTGTTTATTTTTTTCATCAACTTGCTCGCTTTTTGAGATTCTTAAATGGCCGTTCTCGCTGAGGCTTGAAAGATTCTTCACTGCAATAAAGTGATTAGAAAAATTGAAAACAATCTAAATTATAAATTCAAAGATAAAGAACTTCTCAGCAGTGCGCTATCTCACTCAAGCATAAAGAGTAAAGCTATCCCTTTTGAAAGGCTCGAATTTTTAGGGGATAGGATTCTTGCAATAGTTGCTGCTGAATATATTTTTAAGCAATTTGAAGGAGATGAGGGAGTAATGGCGAAAATGCATGCAGCGTTCGTCTGCGCTGATTCGTGTTCTAAAATAGCAAGCAAACTCGAAATAGATAAAGTCATAAAAACTGCGGGAAAACATTTGATGAAGAATGAAAAAGTTCTCTGCGATGCGATGGAAGCTGTCCTAGGAGCCATTTTCATTGATGGAGGATTTGAAAAATCGAAGGAGGTAATACTTAGGCTCTGGCGAAATATATTTGAAAATTATAACGAACTAGAACAAGAACCCAAAACCAAACTTCAAGAATTATGCCAAGCAAAAACTGGACAAATTCCAATATACAGCTTGATTTCAATAACCGGCCCTGATCATAATCCGGAATTTATAGTATCTGTCTCAGTTTTAGGAAAGGCGGCTCAGGCGGCTGGAAGATCGAGAAAGGTTGCCGAAACTGCGGCGGCAAGATTACTTTTATCAAAAATCATTTTCAAGTAGCGGTAGGGTAAAACACTATAGGGTTGAGCTCTCCAACTGATCACCTGGAACAATTGTTTAAGAGCCTGGACCACCCGGTCGGGCTCAGGCATAAATGTTCCACGTGGAACAATCTAAAATTAGAAATCCCATATTGAGGGACTTTTATATTTCTTAAGGCCTCTTGTAAGTTCATTTTATTGCTTTAATAATAAAATTCCCACCTCTTAAATCCCGGGAAATTAAGCATAAAAAGTGGAGCATATTTTATAAACTAAGCTCAATGCAATTACAGTTTGTGGCATACTCTTGGACAAAATTCGGCCATTCGATAAGGCATATATGCTCATGCATAGCCTCAATCAAGCCTAGCTGAAAAATTTCCTTTTCATCTGTTAGTCGATATAAATCAACGTGCCAAATCGGGCCTTTGATGCTTTCGTATATTTGGACGACATTAAATGTTGGGCTTGTTACATTTTGCCTTTTATCAACAATCAATCTTGTAATGAAAAATTTTGAAAATGTAGTTTTTCCAACGCCCACATCTCCAAACAACAAGATTGAAAATGGTGGCTGGACATCTTGAGCAAGTTTGACAGCCTTTTTTTTAAGCTGATCGATAGTGTATTTGTGCATTAAACATGTTCTTCAGATTATCTATAAACGTTTTATAGCACGATTCTTGCATTTCAGCAAAATTTCATGGTAGCCATCACCATTCCAATATAAGTTCTACTTTCATCCATTTTCCTCTTCACTTTTGCTTCATCTTCAGCTAATGCATCTGTTATTCCTTAAGAATGCAACTGCTACCTCAAAATTGGATTTTATGAAATTGCCTATTTTTTAAATTCCGAAATTGTCCGATACGGCAAAACATGCTACCTTAACGCTAGTTATATTGAGAGAAACGACGATTTGAGAAAATGCCAAATAACAAGAAATTTACGACGATTTTCCTAGTGCTGATCGTTTCATTTCTCTTGCTAGTTCCGGATATCATATTTTCTTTTGTTAGCGATTCATTTAAGTTATCAACTGATATAAAAGTTTTGACATTAGTAATTCCGCTAAGCATCGGATTTGTTACGAGCAGGTTTAAATGGCTGTCGATTACATGCCTTCTAACTCTCTGTTTAATCCAGCTTATTCAATTCGCCAATTTAGCATACTTTGGAAACCTGCTTTCTCCATATGCACTTTACCTTTTTTCGAATGAACTGGGTGATACCTTTCAAGAAATCAGAAATGTGTTTTTTAAATATCTTTATGTTGTACCAATCGTTGTCGTTCCATTTTTGATAATTATTCGCTGTATAAATCGAAATTATATCAAATCCGTTTTTGGATCATTAATTCTTTTTGTATCGTTTTGTTTTTTCGGCTACAAATATTACGGTACGGATCGACCGAGATTTAACCCAAATGGAATCAGATTTACTATAGATAACTCCTTAAAGGCATTTTGGGGCTATCTAACAATAAAATATAAGCATTTTCCGGTGAAGGCATATATTCCTTATGAAGTTTCAAATATCAATGAAAGCTTTAAAGAGCCGATTAGCATAGTATATATTATCGGAGAAAGTGTGAACTACACGCATATGTCTCTATTTGGCTATGATCGAGATACAACCCCACTACTCAAAAAGTTGTCAAATTCCCAAAATGTCTACTATACAACTGGAATTTCAGGGGGGATATCAACAGTTGCTTCCTGTAAGTTTATGATGAACGTTTTAAGGGAAGCGGATAATGCTGTTCAAGCCTCAAAGGATACAACCAATCTTTTCAAATTAGCGAAATCAAAAGGGTTTAAAACATTCTATCTCTCCAATCAAACAGAACACCTGCTTTCCAGCATCTCTGGCGTAAACTATATAGACGTCGTAAAAACAAAAGACTCTAATCCAATAAGGTCTTCCGAGTTAATGGATGATTACCTTATAGAGATGGCAGCGTCTCAAAAATTTACAGATCGTAACTTTATAGTTTTCCATCAGAGATGTATTCATACCCCATATTCAAAAGCATTTAGGAAAAACTTCAAAAGTAAAGTTAGATTCAATGAATCTAAAAACCTTATGATAGACGAATACGACAACGCAATGCTCTATAACGATCACGTGATCTCGGATATTTTCAATTATTTTAATGAGCGATTAAAAGGGAAATTTTACATAATTTGGACATCCGATCACAACGAACTTATGGGGGAAAATAATTTATTTGGTCATGGCCATGGCTACCTTCTTCCGCAAACTGCTAACGTTCCAGTCATCATTCAAAGCAATGATGTCAAATTTATGAATAAGGTGAAAAGCATCTTTATGCCAACCCACTACGAAATTGCGGAAAGTATTGCGAATATTCTGGGATACGAAATTAAAAATCCGAACAATGAGGGAAATGTTTTCTATATCTCCGGAGTCGATTTTAATGGAAAATGCGGATATATAGAATACAAAAAGGACCTTCTTAACAAAAAGATCGAATACAGGAAAAGGTGAAGGAGGAATCTCAGCGCATTTTTCAATATCTATGATTACTAGCAGATGAGCTTTTTCTATGATCTTATATAGAACTGATGGTAGTTTATTTTAAGTAATTTTCTTATCCAAGTTCAAACAAATATGAGGCAAAAAGATGCGAAATTACTTTTCGTCTATTAATAGTCATGATTACTGCATGGCTCAGCCTGAATATGGGATTTCTAATTTTAGATTGTTCCACGTGGAACATTTTATATTTGAGTCCGGCCGCCTTATTCAAGCTTTAATAGGAAAGGATGAAGAGAAAGAAATGCTCAAATCATTTATGCATGGTTTACTATCTATTCAGGCTGAGGCCGGGTAGAAGTTATGGTTATCCATAGATGAGTGTCTTTGTTGTAACTGAGTGGGGCTATTCTTATGAAGTCTATTACCAGAGTTCAAGAGACCTCTACTTTGTCTCATAATATGTGAAGGTATATATTCCTCTTGATATCGCCCTTGACGAAATTATTGAATACATGCATAATGGCCGGGTGTTTGCGTTATGCGCTCTTAGCTCAGTTGGATAGAGCAACAGCCTTCTAAGCTGTGGGTCGGGAGTTCGAATCTTCCAGGGCGCACCAAAATTTTCGATCAGGAGAAAGCTACATGTCCTCCACAAGTGTTGCATCCAAAGTTATAACCGCGGGATTTGCCATATTTTCAATGATTTTCGGATCTGGAAATGTCGTTTTTCCGTTAATAGTAGGAAAAGATTTTTTTGATAATTGTTTTTTTGCAATAGTCGGATGGCTTTTGGCAACGGTGATAATTCCGATGGTAGGATATTTTGGAGCTATGCTGTTCGATGCAGATCACAAAAAGTATCTCGCTCCAATAGGTAAACACGCAACAGCGATTTTGATGTTTTTAATCATGATGATGGTTGGTCCATTTGGTGTTATTGCGCGCGGAATTAACGTCTCTTTCGGGGGGATTCACATTTTATCTCCAAGTATTCCAACGGTAGCATTTAATTTTATTTATTGCTCATTGATGGTATTGATTGCCTGGAACCCGGGAAAGATAGTTCAGATACTAGGGTTAGTGTTCACTCCCTTAAAATTTGGGGGGCTCCTTGCAATGATGTTGATTGCTTGGTACATTTCTGATGGTATTCCCTTCCCTCTGCCAGAACAGGAAACTCAACCAATATCTGCATGTTTAGGAGGATTTATGACTGGATACCAAACGATGGATCTCCTAGCGGCGTTTATTATGGCGTCCACCATATACCGTTATTTAAAAAATGTTTTGCCGCCGGATAAGCAAGATGATAAAAAGCATCTAATAAAACTCACAGGGTGGTCTTGTTTAATCGGAGCTGTCGTGCTTGGAGTTGTATACTCTGGCCTAGTGGTAGTCGGAGCACAGTATACCGAGCAGCTTACGGGGGTTTCGAATGAGGCTTTATTTCCCAGGGTAGCGGAAGTTGCATTAGGGAGTTGCGCATCTTGGTTCGTTGCCATCGTAATCGCCGTATGTTGTCTTGCCACTAACATAGCGCTCACATCTGTTTTTACAGATTATCTTCATAAGGATATACTGAAAGAAAAGTTCAATAGGAGAATTGGCATACTCTTTGTCGGTGGTATATCGTTTGTGATGTCCCTTCTTGGTTTTGAAGAGATTTGCGCTATTCTTGGAAAAATACTAGAAGTTATTTATCCGCTGCTCATACTTTTCGTAATGTGTAGAATTATACACTATTACATATCAGTCAGAAAATCACCTAAAGGATAGGCTTCTCATGAACAATTTGATACTCTCTTAAGTTAAGAAGTTACATGGGTGGAAAATCTCAAATTTATGCAGTTGCGATGTCTGGAGGGGTTGATTCTTCCGTAGTTGCAGCTGTTATCCAAAAAGCAGGACATGGTGTTTTTGGAATAACAATGGATATTCATGAAAACTGCATCCAGGATCTGGAAGACGCAGAGAAAGTTTGCAAAAAACTCGGTATCCCTCACTACATAATCGATGTTAGGACAGAGTATAAAAAGAAGGTTATAGACCTGTTTTCTGGATATTATTCAAAAGGATTAACCCCTAACCCGTGCGCGCTTTGTAACAGGGACTTAAAGTTAAATTTACTTGTAGATTTTATAAGGGATAAAGGAGCCGACTTCATGGCAACTGGGCATTATGCAAAATTGAGAATAGACGACGAGAGAGTGATTTTATCTGAGGCGGCCAATCTCAAAAAAGACCAAAGTTATTTTGTTTCTCTAGCGCCTAAGGATAAATTAAAGTTCGTCAGATTCCCTTTAGGAGACATTCAAACAAAGGACGAAACAAGAAAAATCGCAGCTGAGTTCCAGTTACCAAATTCTAAGAAAGAGGATAGTCAAGATATTTGCTTTATTCGTAAAAAAGATTATAGAGAATTTTTAAATTCTTTAATTGATAATTCAAACAAAAAGAGGGGGGAAATAAGGTTTTTAAAAACTGGAGAGGTGATTGGGCAACATTCTGGCATTACTAACTATACAGTCGGTCAAAGAAAGGGGTTGGGGATATCTCATGAAAAACCGCTTTATGTGGTGAAAATAAATCCGGAAAATAACAACCTAGTTGTTGGAGAGAAAAAAGATCTCGATACCAGATCTTTTTCATTATTTGATACCAACTGGTTAGTAGATCCAAAATCAGAAATTGAAGTTTTTGTTAAACTAAGATCGTTTGGGAAGAAGTCGAAAGCCCTAGTAACACAGAACGAAAAATCTGTTGTTGTGAAGTTATTGGAACAATCTTTAACTCCAGTGACAAACGGTCAAGTTTGCGCAATTTATGATGAAAATAACGTAGTTCTAGGAGCGGGAATAATTTTAAAGTTAGATTAGCTCGCTATTAATCTTGTTTAAAAAATGACGAATATAGAAAAATAAGTGAAGAATTCGAGTTGTCGCTTTTGCCCTTCTGTGATAACTTAACAGCGGATTGTCTTCGTAGCTCAGATGGATAGAGCGTAGGATTCCTAATCCTGAGGTCGTGGGTTCAAATCCCTCCGGAGACACCATATTGGTTTACAACCTGTTATGAAGTGAAAAATAAAAATTCATGAAGAAAAGGCTTGGATTAATGGAAAGGGAAATAACTTATTTCTGTTAACTTTAATTTAGAAAAACTGTGGTTAATTTAACTTAACTTTTATGATGTATTTTTGCGAAGAATTCGATGAAATTTCCGGAGTAACTTCTACTTTCTCCTCCCCTAGAGCTTCTTTCATTTTTGCGGTAAGGGAAATGATTTGTTTCCCAGTTAAAAACGGTTTTCCAGCATCAGAAATACGAAGTTTTACATTTCCATTTTCTGAGATGGTATCGTAGGCTCCCCCAAATTTAGGGTTCTTAAACTGCGCAGAGTCGATAAGGCCTGCAGCGTATAGATGTGAAAATATTTTTTTTGCATCATTTTCAGAGGTTTTTCCGTCTCCATCTCCGTTTTCAACTTCGCCAAATTTTAATGATGCGGCACCATCATCCCCGGGACAAACTCCGTATGAATTGAGATAACTGGCATACACAATTTGAAGATTTTGTATGTCATCCGCGACAGATTTTATCTGAGCGGATTCTATAAGGTCTCGACCTTTTAGTATCCCTCCCGCGATAATTCCGATTATTAAAAGGACAATGGATATCTCGATCAGGGAAAACCCGTTAAGTTTCCTACTAATACTTTTTCCCTTTACGCAAAACTTCATCGAACTTATTCTTTATGTTCATCGTTATCACCGTTATCACCGTATTTCGCTAAACTCGCTTCTTCAGAGGGAGAGTTTTTTTCTTTGGCGATTTTTGAATCCTTAGCTTCTATATCCTCAACATCTTTTATTGCTTTCTCCGCATCATTAGTTGCGGCTTTTTCAGAAACACTTAGGCGTTCATCGTCACCGTGTTCTGCCAACCTCGCTTCTTCAGAAGGGAAGCTTTCTTCTTTAACGATTTTTGAATCCTTAGCTTCTATATCCTCAACATCTTTTATTGCTTTCTCTGCATCCTCAGTTGCGGCTTTTTCGGAATCACTTAGGCGTTCAGAAATAGGCGAGATATCAGAATTATCTATTTGCTCAAAGTTGGCATCATCAAGATTTGGGAAATTTAATTTTTCACCATGTTTGTTACTTCGTTTATTCGCAACTTTTTCGGTAAGTTCATCGAGTTCGGTATCTGTGGTCTCAACGTCTTTTTCCAAATTAGAAATTTGTTTTTCGATTTTTATTGCATCTATTTCCACTTCTTTCAGTTGTTGATTTTTATCGGAAACGCTTGTCGATAAATTTGAAGGATCATTTTTAATCCCATTCTCAGCTTGAATCAGTTTTTCCTTTATTTGAGAAAGATCAAGTTCCTGCTTAGACATATTAATCTCTAAGCTTGCTATCTCTTTTCTCAATTTGACACAAGTATTGATTAAATCGATACTACTCTGTTGAGCAAAAGACAACGAAGTCCCAATAGTGAAAACTAAAAACATCTTAAAGCTTTTCATAAAATACACGTCCCCAACAACTTATGCATATATTAACATGTTAGCACATCTTAAAAAGAAATTAAAGCACTGCCTTTGTCGGGCGTACGTTCAGGTCAGGGGCATTTAGTTCACCATGATTACTTTGATAGCTTGTTTATGGAACCTAGAGTACCATTCTCTCATTTCAATATGTGCTGAACTTCCTATGTATATAGTTACTTTATCCTCTTTAAAGACTTCAACAAAACTAAATGGCTCTGGTAAAGTGTTTGAACCTAGCTATCTTTAATCAACTTAAAGTTGTTATTTTTGATTTGGTGCTGTTTCAATACCTCGGATATTGTTAACACTATCGCGTTCGCCAATTCGGTTAACACGGAGTCTTTGGCCTGTTTTTTTGATGCCAGCACAGAAAACGGCAGATCATCACAAACTTCATATGTTGAAAAGGCATCGGTTAGCATAGTTGCTATCAGATTGTATTGCTCATCATAGATCTCGATTTTTGCCGCAATTCTCAGTTGTTCCTTCGTTACTTGCTTTTCTGTATAAACTGCAGATAAGTCCCTTTCAGTTAGCTCTATGTTGATTCTATACCTATCGTGCCGTTCTATATAAAGCGGCAAGGTATTTTCCACAATTCGCCGAATTCTATATTCGCTATATGGCTCCGCATTTATTTTTATGTTATCAAATTTATGAACAGATCTAGATTTAAGTAAAAGAGGTTGAGTAGAAGAACAGCCAGCAACTATGGCAATACTTAATCCACAGAACGCAATTTTAACACTATTTCGTAGCATTCTATACGGTCCCCTTCTTTAAAGTCATTGTATCCTTCAGCTAATATGCCGCACTCATGAGACTGACCTGCTTCTTTTATTTCGTCCTTTTCATGCCTCATCGATCGTATCTTTCCTTCAAAAACACATGTTTCTCCTCTTAAAACTTTTATTTTAGAATCACTCTTTTTCATCGTCCCGTCCGTTACATAGCAACCGGCGATTGTTCCGAAGCGACTTATTGTGAAAATTTTTCTAACGTCTGCATTTCCGATATAATTCTCCTCAACAATTGGAGAGAGCATTTTTCCCATTATCGATTTAATCTCTTCTACTATATGATATATGACGTTGTGATTTAGTATTTTTATGTTGTTAAATTTGGCAGAATCTTTTGCTGTAGCCGATACGCTTACGTTAAACCCAACAATTATCGCGTTAGTTGTTCTAGCGAAAACTATATCGTTTTCGGTTATAATTCCAACAGCTTTTTCAACTATCTTTATACTAATTTCCGGATGTTGGATAGCATCTAAAGAGGCTGCTATCGCTTCAACTGACCCTCTAACATCAGCCTTTACGAAAATATTTAGCGGCTTTACGAGACTGTCTCTTTTAGACATTGCTTGTTCTATGGTTTTTGTTTGAAGTTCAGTAGTTCTACTTTTAAGGCTCATTCGTCTATACTCCGCGATTTCCCTCGCTTTTTGTTCATTATCAACAACGGATAATATATCTCCTGGTTCGGGAGTTGAATCAAACCCTATCACCTCAATTGGGGTGGAAGGGCCAACTGAAACTATCCTCTTTCCTTTATCATCATACATAGTTCTTATTTTTCCAAAAACACCTCCAGCGACGAATATGTCCCCATTTTTTAACGTTCCTTGTTGAACAATGATTGAGGCAATAATTCCTCTTCCCTTGTCAACACGCGCTTCAAGAATTGTTCCAATCGGAGATCGAGTTTCATTTGCCTTTAATTCCAGCATTTCTGCTTGAAGCAAGATCGTTTCTATCAACTTGTCTAAATTTATATTTTGTTTTGCAGAGATTTCAGTGCTCAGTGTCTCACCTCCAAAACTTTCTAAAATAAGCCCATAAGACATCAGCTCCGTTTTAAGCTTATCAATATTGATGTTTGGTTTATCGATTTTGTTTATAGCGACTATAATGGGAACGTTTTGGGAATTTGCTTGATTTATAACTTCAATCGTCTGCTCTTTCACCCCGTCATCAGCTGCAACGACGAGGACTATTATATCTGTTATCACCGCTCCTCTTTCTCTTATTTTAGAAAAAGCAGCGTGGCCTGGAGTGTCAATGAAAGTTATTTTTTTTCCGTTTTCAGCTTCCAATTGGTATGCCGCGATATGCTGAGTAATTCCGCCCGCCTCTTTTTGCGCAACAACAGTTTTTCTCAGGGTATCTAACAGTGTCGTTTTTCCATGATCAACGTGTCCCATTATGGCAACAACCGGAGCTCTTGGAATCAGATTTTCTGGCTCATCTTTGATGTTTTTCAATACATTCTCTATGTCAGCATCGGAACCCCTTCTGGGCTTATGGCCAAACTCAGAACAAACAATCTCCGCAGTATCTCCATCAATCGCTTGATTTACGGTTGCCATCGTTCCTATAGACATCAAATATTTAACTACTTCTGCCGATCTTACTGCCATTCTATTCGCCAATTCCCCAACTGTTATCACATCAGGAATATCAACTTCTCTTATGACCTTCGCGAGTTTTTGAGGGGTAAGTGAGTTTTTAAGTTTTTGACGAGCTCTTTTTAAAGAGGCAATAGAGCGTGCTCTTTCTTCAGTATCATTGTTCATAACCCTGCCAAGAACGACTCGAGAAACCTTTCTACCAAACTCAATCCTTCTATCTGGAGTTTTTGTTTTGGTAGCCGTCTTTAATTTATCTGAAGAATTATCTTCATCTAACAGGCGGTTTTTTTGCTTATGTTGAAATTTCTCTTGAACAGAAACATCCTGAGCAAATTGTGAATTTTGTTCTGTTTTTTGTGTTGAAAGCGGATCCTGCTTCGGTAAAGCATCAACAGACTTTTTTTTATACTCACTATCTCTAAAAATTACAGGATTTAAATCGACAACAACCGGATCTTTCTTTTTCGATTCCGCTTTTTTTGTTCGTATTTTTTCGGTAACTTTTAAACTTTTTGCCTCCGCTTCATTGTGAGTGACTTCCGTATTAATCGTACCATTCGATTCAACGTGAGAATTCGAATATTCCACAAATTCGTTATCAATAGACTCAAGCGGCTTATTAACGGCTTCCTCTTCTTTCATTGCATCCTGAAGAACTCTAAACCTTGTTTCAAACTCCTTATCCGTTAATTTTCTCGAGCGAACTGTCCGATCAGATGAATTATCAATGACTTTCAAAAATTCTGAATCTTCTTCAACATCGAGGATAAGCCCTTGCTTTTTACGCTTAATTTCGACCTCTATAGTTTTATTTTTAGCGTGAATCTTAGGGATAGCAACTTCAATACTCGATCTCAAAGATAAAGTTTTCCGCTTTTGAATTTTATTATCATTGTCATTTATCATCTACTTTCCGCCCTTTTTTAACAAATTATTTGAACCAGTTATCTCTTATTTTCATGATGAGAGTTTCCGCTTCTGATCTCGTCAACAAACTTTTAGAAACCTCGAGCAATTCTTCTGTGGATAAATCACCGAGATCATCAAGAGTTTTAATATCTGCCTTCACAAGAGCTTCCAACAATTCCGGAGTTAACAATTTATATTCTTTTAATTCAACAGAAACCCCCTTCTCCTTGCACAATTCAGAGATTTCCTCTTTTTTCCTTTCTAAATACAAGGTGGCTCGTTGCTTTATCTCTGCCGATATATCCTCATCAAATCCTTCAATAGAGGCTATATCTGAAATGGAGAGCATTGCGATATCTTCAACTGAGGAGTATCCCTCTCCTATGAGAAGGTGAGCTACCATTTCATCAACATCTAGGTTTTCCATAAACGTCTTCAAGATTCTTGAACTCTCCTGAGTTCTTTCTTTACTTTCTTCGCTCTCCGTTACGACGTTTATTGTCCAACCCGTTAGCTTAGAAGCTAAACGAACGTTTTGTCCTCTCCTTCCTATTGCTAAGCTCAATTGCTCATCTGGGACTATCGCTGTAACTCTGTTTCCAGTTTCTTCCATAACGATCTTGCTAACTTCTGCAGGAGATAAGCTGTTCACTATAAATATAGCTGGATTCTCTTCCCAAGCAATTATATCAACCTTTTCCCCTTTTAATTCGTTAACAACAGATTGAACACGACTTCCTTTTACTCCGACGCATGCTCCAATAGGATCTAGATTATGATCTGAGGTTGTTACAGCAATTTTAGCCTTACTCCCCGGATCCCTCGCAACTGAAACTATCCTTATTACACCATCATATATTTCTGGCACCTCTTGCTCAAACAGCTTTTTTAAAAATTCAGGACTGGTTCTCGACAACTGAAGCAGCGGTCCTGATTGCTCCTTATTCAACCCAGCGAAAAAAACTTTTACCCTATCCCCAATTTTGAAAGTTTCGTTTGGAATAGTTTCGGATTTTCGTATCATTCCCTCTGTTCGGCCTATATCCAGAATTACCCCTGAATACTCAACTCTCTTCACAACCCCAGCTATAATTTCTCCGACTCGTGCAGAGAACTCTTCG
Organism: Holosporales bacterium; assembly: GCA_031267725.1. Classification (GTDB taxonomy): domain Bacteria; phylum Pseudomonadota; class Alphaproteobacteria; order RUG11792; family RUG11792; genus JAIRYO01. Next base: position 25,232 of record JAIRYO010000057.1, read on the forward strand.
TATTGCCTATCTCTTTCAATTATTTTCAGCTTCTGAATAAGAATCTGTTTCGCCGATTGAGAGGCGACTCTTCCAAATTCAAGCGCTGGAAGTTTGTCCCTTAAAACATCCCCTACCTCAATTGTGCTATCAGTTAATCTCGCCTGTTTCAACGAAATTTGCTTACTAAAATCCTCGACAGAATCAGAAACGGCCAGAAGTCTATACACCGATATCTCGCCAGTCTTTCTATCTATCATAACTTCTAAATCTTTTTCTTCTCCATATTGCATTTGTGCAGTTTTTAAAATAGCATCCTCTAATGCGGTTAGGATCGGTTCTATCTCAATCCCTTTATCTCTGGCAACCATATCTGCGATTTGCAAGATTTCATTCCTTGCTACCGAATGCACATTGGCTTCATCTAATCTTATTTTTCTGCTCACTTATAGAAATCTCCTTAATTTACAAAACTTAAACCCATCAATATATGCACTACTTATCTCCTCGTATGATAAATCCATACAGGTCTTACCATCAGGAAGAGAGGCATCCAATATCAAACTTATACCATCTTTTGAAGCAGATTCCAAGTTTCCCTCAAATTTTTTACATCCATTTTTTGATGTATGAGTTTTTATTACCACTGGATTTCCACAAAACCTGGAAAAATCAGATGGTTTCAATAAAGGCCTGTTAATTCCAGTTGATGAAATTTCAAGGTTATACTTCCCACTTATTAAGTTTACCTCCTCCAGAGTAGTTGAAATTACTCGACTCGCAGATTCACAATCATTGATAGTTGCTGATTCTCCACTTGATTTCTCTATCATCAACTGAAGAGTTTTCCCCTCTTTTAAATTGAATAGCATAACCCGCACTACCTCATATCCCAACTCTTTTATAATTGGGGATAACTTCTCTTCTACCCTTTCTGTTAATTTCGACATCAAAAAACCATTACATAAGAACTTTTAATTCTATTACTCGATAAGTATAACATGAAGTATTTATTAATCAAAAAGCAATAATAGACCGTAAACCATGCTCCAATGATTCGTGTATTTCTTTCTCTTCACCATTTCCTATTAAAGCCTGAACAAGACGGCCAGCCTCAAACATAACATGAATTCGGCGGCCAAGTCTGAATAGACCGTAAACCATGCCCCAATGATTTTTATATTTTTTTTATAATGCTTTAAGCATGATATATAAAGCAGTCTCTTAAGCAGTATTCTAAGAGTGCTATATATCCCGTTTAAAGCATTGTAAAAAAATACAAAAATCATTTAAGCATGGGATACTCCCTATTCAGGCATGGCTATGCGGGAGTTATGGGTATTCATAGAGGGAAATTAGCTCTACATTTATTGTACAGCTAAAGCAAAACATTAATACAGACTGCTCATTTTGTGCTACACTGAACGTAGTGGTTAATAAGAGTTAGTTAAGTTTGGTCGTTAATGAAGAAAGAAAATGTGGATGGAGTAAATCACTTTCAAGGACTGAGGGCGAAATATTTGAATTTAGCAAAAGAAGCCTCTTCAACTGGAGATAGGATTCTTTATGAATACAACCTTCAATTTGTTGAACACTACACTCGGCTTATATCAGAAAAAATTTCCCAGCAATCCAGTCAATCTTCTCAACTTCGAAACAATGGTAATGACAATTTTGCATCAAGCAGTAATTCTCTAAAAGATAATTTTCAAAGAAAGAAGAGGTACTTAAGAAAAAAAACTATTAAAGAAGAAAATCAAAAAAATCTTCAAAATGATGAAAATGAAACCGTTTCTTAACTTTTTTATGCCAAAATAAACAAACAGAAAGTTTTTATAAGTATCTCTGATGATATCAAAGGTTAAAACCGTTGCGTTTGTTGGAATGAAACCTATTGAAATCACCGTAGAAGCTCAAATTTCCCCTGGTATAGCTTCGTTTTGTATAGTTGGGTTACCAGATAAAACTGTTGGAGAAGCTAAGGAGAGAATAAGGTCAACCTTTTTTCAATTGGGATTGGGATTTCCTTCTAGAAAGGTGATCGTAAATATGGCGCCCGCAGATATTCCAAAAGCTGGATCTCACTACGATTTACCGATCGCTCTGGCAATTTTAGGCGCCATGGAGGCCATTGATATTTTTCTTTTAGAAAATAGTATTTCAGTCGGAGAGCTTGGGCTTGATGGTAGTTTGTCTTATATTTCTGGAACAATATGCGCCGCGATGTTGGCAAACGAAAAAAATATGTCACTAATATGTCCCAAGGATTGTGAAGGTGAAGCTCTCTGGAGTGGTAATGAAAGTATAATAGCCGCTCCTAACATCGTTTCGCTGATAAACCACATAACAGGAACCTGTCAAATAACCCCTTCGCCATTGGTAAAGAACACGGAGAAACATTTCAATTTCGGCATCGACATGTCGGATATTTATGGGCAACATCTCGCGAAAAGGGCAATTGAGGTTGCGGCATCCGGAGGACATAACGTACTAATGATAGGCCCTCCTGGATCTGGAAAATCCATGTTAGCATCGAGAATAAGAACCATTTTGCCTCTTCTTTCTTCGAATGAAGCGCTTGAAACGACGTGTATATATAGTTTGGCTGGAATGCTTCCAAAAGAAGGACTTATATACCAGGCCCCATACAGAGATCCTCATAATTCAGCTTCTCTAATTTCAATAGTTGGTGGTGGGCCAGATGCTAAACCTGGCGAGTTGTCTTTGGCTCACAACGGAATATTATTTCTAGATGAATTTCCCGAATTCCAAAGATCAACAATTGAATCGCTTCGACAACCACTTGAAACGAATAACATAACAATTTCAAGAGCTAAGGAACACATAACATATCCTGCAAACATCCAGTTGATTGCGGCAATGAACCCTTGTAAATGTGGCTTTTACGGAGATTCCAGTCGTCAATGCTCTAAAGCGCCGAAATGTGCAATGGAATACAGGAACAAGATATCTGGCCCAATTTTGGATAGATTTGACATAGTAATCTATGTAAACAGTATAAAAGTTTCGGAGTTGTTTGAAAGCGAGGAAAGGGTGGATTCAAAAACTATACGATTAAGAGTTTCGAAAGTAAGGGCGTTTCAGCAAGAGAGATTTTCAGCTCAAGAGCATGGTAGCGAATCATATTTAAATGGTAAGGCAAAAGGTAAATATCTCGAAAGCGTGACGAAGTTGGATGTGGAATCTAAAATGTTTTTTCAAAAAGCTATAGAGCGATCCAACTTATCGGCGAGAAGTTGTCATAAAATCCTACGCGTAGCAAGAACTATTGCAGACATGGAAGATTCTGAAGATATTCAAAAGCACCATCTTGCAGAAGCGTTGCAATATAGGCTTCTTGATATAGTTTAGAAGAGAGCGGCGCAAGCTTATCGTTTAATTGCCCTCTTGGCCGTTATTCCCAGTAAGTATAGTTGTTACTTTACCGTTAACCCTTTTTAATGCCGTATTGTTTTTTTGGAGTTTTTCAATTTCACTTTTTCGAGTTGATGTTATATTTTTAAGCTTTTTTTTTAATTCTTTAAGTCGGATTCTTAATTTTATTTTTGATCGTGATAAGGGGGCCTCATTTTGGGAGTTGCTTTTTCTCCAAGGCCCCTTCTTATTTTTCGATTTTTTGAGTTGTTCTTTTAGGCCTTTAATTTCTTTATCTTTTTTTAAGATATTCTTTTCCAGCTCTACTGTGCTAGAGCCTATGACATCAAACCTATTATGTATAAAATCTTTAAGCGTAGAAATGGATCCGTCCGCTGTTGTTTTACTAATATTATCTTTTATTTTCTGCAGTTCTTTTATGAATCCCTCATTCATATTACCCCATAAGTTGCCCTTATTAAACCACTTCTTCTTCTCACTGTCGCCTGAAACTCTTTCGTTTCTTTTCTGATATTTGCCAATTAAATAGTCAGCTAAACCCGTAACAAACTCTGTTACAACTTTCTTCTTCATGGATTCTTCCGCATTTCCATTCGTGCTTCCAAAAGCCTTCTGAAAAGAGTAGAAAGCAATTGCGCAAAGCGCTATCAAGAAGAACTTTTTCAAAAGCTTATCATTCTTAAAAAACATTTGTTCCCCAAAAGTTATGGTAGCATAAGCCCATTTATATTATGCCATAAATACTGTATTTCTTAAAGGGTGTATACGTTTATATAGCTTGAGACAAAAGAGAGGCCTCTTGAACTCTGGTAGTATACTCCAGAGGAGGAGTGTCCCTTACTCGGTTACAACAAAAAATGTGGCGTTAGCTTCGTCTATGAATAACAAAGTATGCCTGTTACTCAGGAAAAGTTCGAGACGCTAAATCATCCGGTGATACTATCTCCTTATCAATTTTGATTTAGCGTTAATCGTTTTTAAAACCCTTTTTAATGCCGTATTGTTTTCTTTAATCTTTTCAATTTCATTTTTTTGAGTTGATGTTATATTTTTAAGCTGTTTTTCTAAATTTTTAAGTTGGCTTTCTAATTCCATTTGTGATAGGGGGACCTCATTTTTTGAGCTATTTTCTTTTCGAGAACTCTCCTCTTTTTCCGATCTTTTGAGTTGTTCTTTTAGGCTTTTAATTTCTTCATCTTTTTTTAAGATATTACTTTTCAGGATTAGTGTGTTATAATCTATGGTATGGATGTTATAGTATGTATCCGTTTTAAGCGTAAAAATGGATTTGGCTGTATTATTTTTTATATCATTCAGTTCTTTTATGAATTTATTGATCATGTTACTCCATGAACATCCTTTGCTCATTGCAGCATGCTCATAGTATACTCTTCCGTTTAAAACTCCTTCTTTCGTCTGATATCTGTCAATTAAATAGTCAGCTAAATCCGTAACAAACTCTGTTACAACTTTCTTCTTCATGGATTCTTCCGCATTTCCATTCGTGCTTCCAAAAGCCTTCTGAAAAGAGTAGAAAGCAATTGCGCAAAGCACTATCAAGAAAAACTTTTTCAAAAGGTTATCATTCTTAAAAAACATTTGTTTCCCAAAAGTTATGGTAGCATAAGCCCATTTATATTATGCCATAAATACTGTATTTCTTAAAGGGGGTATACGTTCGGGAATTACTCCCTAATTAAACATATTATTCAATAGCAACGTTAAGCATCTCTATTTCTGATTCCGAGTTCTTATCACTTACTTCTAATCCTTCCTTCTTTATCCATTTGCTTAATATTCTGGCTATTCTTCTTAATCCGACCCCTTCTAAATATAAAATAGCTGCCTTAGAAACATTTTACATAATCACTTAATTAGGGGGGGGCAATCCCGTAATTGGTAACACCTAGAAAGTTAACTTCGAAAATGTTAGAATTAGGCGAAGTGTTAAAGGATGCCTAAAATTTAGTGTGAAAATCGATTTAATGAAGAACATAACTCTCTGGAAGGTGTTCAAAACGTCGTCGCCAATGATGATTTCTTCTCTGTCTTCGCACTTTATGCTCATACTGGATCAGCTTATTTTGGCTAACTATTCTATCGATGCAATGGCGGGAGCTTCAGCCGCTTCTGTTTGGTGTGGAATGCTTCAATTTGCAACAATGTCGATAACTACTGTAGTTGGAGCCCTGGTTGGTAATTATAACGGAGCTAAAAAATTTGAGCTTGCAGGAACTCCTGTTTGGCAGATGATTTGGTTTTCAGTTAGCCTTTTTTCAATTTCTATCCCTTTTTCGATGTTATTGGCTAAATTTTGTATTCCTAAAATTTTATGGAATGAAGGAATTCCATACTTTAAAGTCCTGATGTTTTCAGCGCCGCTTTCTGGAATTTATTACGTTTTATCATCGTTTTTTGTAGCGATTGGTAAAGGGATACTCGTGACTATATCGATCTTAGTAGCGAATATCGTAAATGTCACACTAGATATAATTTTAGTTTTTGGATATTTTGGAATAGAAAAATTTAAAGGAAGCCTAGGAGCTGCTACCGGAACAGTAATCGCGTTATTAGTTGAGATTATCATACTATTCTCATATTTCTTTTCCAAAAAGATTCGAGAAAAATATGGCACATTGAATTTCAAGCTAAGATTCGAAAAACTAAAAGAATGCTTAAAACTCGGCGCAAGCGGCGGAATAGGACATGTTTGTGAAATGTCCGCTTGGAGTTTCGTCTATTACAATTTGGCTAGTATAAGCAAAGACCTCGCATTGATTCAATCTATTGCGGTTTCTGTCAATATTTTTCTGGCATTTATTGTTTCAGGGCTGGAAAAAGGAATGATGTCTATGACCGCAAATTTACTTGGCGCTGGCAAAAAAGATAGAATAAGAACCCTTATTAAAAAGGGAGTTTGCATACACATTATGTTTGTAGTAATTGCAGCTCCCATTTTCATATTTTATCCCGAGTTGATAATTAAGAATTTTATAAAATTTGATATAAACGAAAGGGTTATGTGTGAAATCGTCGTGATGCTCCGGGTTGTTCTGTTATTCTTTATTGTGGATGGGCTTGTTTGGGTTATTGCCGGCGTCATAGAAGGGGGAGGAGATATAAGTTACGTGATGCTAACAATTGCAGTTTGCATATGGTGTATTGTCGTAATTCCATCATTTGCTTTATCAAAATTTGGAATACAGCTTGGACTGTTTCACGTGGAAATAACCTGGATCTTGCTATCTTTTGCCGCTGCTTCAGAAGCGTTATTACTATATCGTAGATATAGAAGTGATAAGTGGATTCATATTAAAGTATAGGGGGAAATACTCAATTAGATGAAATTGATAATAAAGATGTGGAAATTTTATAAACAGCTGGTTCGTATGTTTAGCGTGTATAGAGGCCATGAAGTTTGTTAAGGCGCAAGTAAACGGGAATGACTTTGTTATAGTAAATTCGGAGAACTGTGACATTAACTCTTTAAAAGTAAAGAGTATAGCAGACAGAGTTTTTGGAATCGGCTGTGATCAAGTTGTTTTCATAAAAAAGGTATCTAATGATTATAAAGTTGATTTTTTCAATCGGGATGGTTCGTATGCTGATATGTGTGGAAATGGTTTATGCGCTGCTTCAAAATATATAAAAAAAATTTATCAGGAAGACTCTAATGAAATTAACTTATTAACCTCAAAAAGTATTTACAGGTCAAAAATTGAAAAAGAAAATGTCAGCGCTTTCTTTGACATGCCTAAAAAAGTTGGAAACGTCATTCTGACTGGAAACAAACATATCGTTACGTCAAGCACGAACCTTTCCAAGTTAAACGAGCTTTTAAAGGTTTATTCTGATTGTAATTTACACTTTATCGATATTATATCCAAAAATGAAATCAGAATGAAAAGCTTTGAAAGAGGCGTTGGATGGACGCTAGCTTGTGGAAGTGGAGCGATTGCAGTTGCATTTTCGTCAAACTGTAAAGGAAAAATTAATATAATTCATGAAGGAGGGAAATCGGTAGTTGAAATTTTAAATAAACAAATCATCCTTACCACGATTCCAAAATTAGTTTTTGAGGGAAGCTTCTATGACTAGGATAGAATACCAACTAAATGACCTATTCTCCGAAATTGAAGGATCGCCCGACGGAGTTGGATACGACATTTCACTATCACATATTTATGATAATATAAAATCCGCAAGATTTGAAGAAGACGCTATGGTTTCATTTGGAATTTGGGAAAGAGAATTAAAAAAAGCAGATTGGATATTAGTTGAAAAATTAACCGTGGATGCCCTTATAGGAAAGTCAAAAGATCTTCAAATCGTTGGGTGGCTCATTGAATCTCTTATTCTCCTTGATGGTTTTAACGGTATACTTTTCGGAATTAAAATACTCATTGGTTTTCTTAAAACTTTTTGGAAAACATCTTATCCACGAAATGAAGATGGCTCTTCGGATGAAGAGCAGAAGCTAAAGGTATTGGATTGGATTTATGACACTATAGAGAAGAAATTGAAACTTATACCTTTTGCTTGGCATAATGAAAACGATGGAATAAGCCTTTATGATTATGATTATGCGGTTGAGCTTAAAAATTCAACCTTAATTTCCCCAAACTTAACTAGTGAAATTTTGAAATCCGCAAAAAAAGCAGGAATAAGAATGCTCGATGAAATTCAAGGCATTATTAACCTCATGAATAGAGACGAGGTATTCACTATGTTTAAGACTACTAATTCCATAAAAGAGGAGCGGCTAGCTTTCGTGAAAATTTTAGAAACATTGAATAAGCCGAATGATGCCGCGTTTTTCGGCACGCTCAGGAACGTTAAAAAGATCGAAACGATTCTTACTATGAATAATAAGACAAATAATCTAGAATTAGAAAACAACTTAGAAATAAAAGAAAAATCAGTGATAGAAGATCGCGACTCGATATACAACGAGATAGATTCCCTAGCACAAAAATTAGCTGCCGTGGAAAAACATAGCCCAAGCTCTTATATGCTAAATTTAGTTGTTTCTTGGAAAGATAAAAATTTACTCGAAATAATGGATGATCTAAAATCCGGAAACTCTGAGGCTCACAGGTTGTTAAAATTCCTAATAAATTGACAAAGTTAGCCGATCGTTAACCAATTATTAAATAATTTGTTGTAGGATCAATTTTAGGAAATGGGATCTATGGGTCTTGCAATGTATAAATTGTTGATATTAACAGCGTTTTTTGTTTTTTCAGGATTTGCTTCGGAGCAATCCGATAATGACATAATGACTAATGAGGAAACTAGTAGTCCCCCTTTTGATATTTCAGATGTCCCCTCAGCGGACTTTGATGAAGGGGATACCGCTCCTTTTAGAAAGGTTGATTGCACGAATTATCTCTTAAATTCAAAAATTGCATCATCTTGCATTAAGCCGGAAAATATGGCTTCGTCCATTGTTGAAAAAGAAAATGGATGGGTTATTCCATTGAAAATTACTAAAGAGCTCATTGATGCCATTTTAGAAAAAAATGGGGGAAAAGTTGCAAATATAGTGCTTCAGGAAAAAGGTTGTGAACCGGCTATCGTCAAAGGGCTTTTTCTTCTTATAGAAAAAGGAGTGCAGAAAATAAGCGATGAAGCAATCAGTATTCTTCAAGAATTAAAAATATTGGAATTAGAGACCTTCTCTACTTGGCTAGAGCGGTTAGAGCTAAAAGAAAAATATGCGGCAAAAATTGAAGAATTTCAAGTGTCCCCCTCCTTTTCCAACGTGATTCCAGTGACTTTTGAAAACAGAGAAATATCTTTTGAATTTGGAGAGAAGTTAAAAAATCTATTGGATGGGAAACTAAAAATAGCGGGAGAAATTATAACAATCGAGGGCTCAGTTAAGAAATTGTTAGAAGAAAAAAAAGAAAAAATACCACTTGAAACGCAAAAAAATTTAGATGAGCTTTTGAAGCTTAAGGCGGAAAAAGATGAACTTCTTGCTCAAGTTACAGAATCGCGTTTAGAAAAAGAAAAAAAATCTGAAGCGATTGCAAAGGAAATAAAACAAGTGGAAGTGAAAAAGAAAAAAAAAGAATCCGACAAGGATATCCTCGCTAAAAATTTAAAAACCGTTCAAAAGAAATTAGGTGATGATAACAAAAATCTTGAAAATGCAAAAAAAAGATTAAGTAATCTCA
>JAIRYO010000049.1 GCA_031267725.1 Holosporales bacterium
GCTATATATCATGCTTAAAGCATTATAAAAAAAATACAAAAATCATTGGGGCATGGTTTACGGTCTATTCAGGCTGGACCACGCTGGGGACTGCAGAATCCATGTTATGCTTACGGGCCGGATGGTTCAAGCTTTTAAATCAATTGTTCCACGTGGAACATTTTATGTTTGAGAGTGGGCCGGATGGTTCAAGCTTTAATAGGAAAGGATGAAGAGAAATAAATACAAAAATCATTTATTCGGTAAAAGACTATGATCAGGGTTTGAGCATCTCGCAAACTGCAATTATCGCGGCTTGTTTATCCGGATATGCGCCTTTAGATAAAGTAAAAAAAGATTGAAGATCGACTACTTTTTCTGAGTATAGTAAATCACATTCCTTTTTACTCCGAAATGAACAAAACGTGAGAGCGACCTTTAAAAAAAGTTCGAAATACTCAGTATTTTGTTTGGCAAATTCTGTTGAATTTTTACAGCCAGATTCGATAAAATCAAGAAACTTTTCTATTAAATTTTTGTCAAAATTTTCCAATAGAGAACAGGCAAGATCGAGTGGAGTTAGGAATTTTTCAGTATCAAAAGCCTCGGATTTTACACGTATTTTTATGCATCTTGACCGAACGGTTGGTAGTATGGAGAGCAATTTTATTGTTGTTAAAATTAGAACGACATCAAGCGGCGGCTCTTCTAAAATTTTTAAAATCGAATTCGCGGCGTTCCTTGACATGTCTTCAAAGTCTTCTATTAAAACTGCTCTTTTGGAAAACAAGCTCGCTTTCTGAGAAAGAAAATTTCCAATCTCTCTGGATTTGTTGATAGAGATCTCATTTTCATCGTTTTCTTTTTTTATGTGTAAAAAATTTGGATATGTACCTACAGAAACATGCCTTTCAATACGAGCTAGATCATCAGCGTTCATGCCGATAGAGATATGCTCTATGGCTGCATCATATGCCGCCTTGAGGACTTTATTTCTGTTATCTCCGTAAAATATAATCCCTTGGCTTTTCACTTACCATTTCACTTTACGTGTTCGATTACCCAACTGAATTCTATTTCTTTTAGATTGTCAGATCTAGATAAAACTTCAATTGCTGGATAGTTAATATCAGATCTTTGAAGTATATTAATTTCAAACATATTTATAGAATTGACGTTGAATATGTACTCCGATTTTAAAAGAGAAACCAGTATGCTTTTTTGGTTAATCTGTCTAAAATTACATTTATTGTTAAAAACAAATCTGAAGTATGACTCGAGACGGTTTGATAGAAAAACAAAATCGGTTCCTTTTATCTGAAACTTATCTGTCGAAACTTCTATTTCTCGTCTTAGTGCAAATTTGAAAAGTTTGTTTGAAAAATGAGTTTCTCCTTCGAAAAGAACCGCACTGTCCTTCATGCTCTTTTGAAAAAAAATCTCTGCATTTTTTCCGAGTTTTATACGATATCCATCAAAAACAATCGATACATCTGATCTATTTATTAATTTTTCTATTCCAAAGCTTGCCTCGAAATCAAAAATATTTACCCCGGGCTCTGATATTGGGTTAAATTTGGATTTTACTTCACACGGTTTCGTGTTAATTATAATGGTCGCCTTCTTAGTTGCTAGCTTTTCAAATCCAATTAAGTTTTCAAAATGATCTTTTATGTTAACGATTGATAGGGCGATGTCAATCATGTGTCGAGTTGGTATAAATACCGAATTGGCCGGAAAGTCTCCCGAAAGTAACGAGATATTTCCATCTCCCAGCCTCAAAAATCTTGTAACTGAAGCCAGTTTGGATAGAATATCTCCGAAAATATCAAGAGGAAGCTCTATACCATTTATTTTTGAGATAAAGCGGATTTCGAGAAGAGTTCTGAAGACGTGAAAATGATCAACTGGGGACCTATTCTCAAATACGCCGCCTTTAATGCATTTTTGTATTACCTCTTTTATTTCCTTAATTGTTCGTCTAATTTTTCCTTTTTGGTTTGCCTTCATCGTGCAAAGACAAAACAGTATTGCTTTCAGAGCCATCAGTCTTGCATATGGATTAAACTCGGCTTTATAGCAATTTGCTAAATGAGAAAATTGTTCTGCAATTGACGAGAGAACTTCTTTTTGAAATTTATCGTTCGCCCCAGAGGCAAAAAAAGAATATGAGCAAATCCAGTTTACGATGCGGTCACCGATAATTGCGCAGTTCCATGCTTCTTCATTTTGCCAAAATTTTCGAGTTTTTCTATATCTGTTTATAAAAGTCGATATCAAATTTCTTACATATTTTCTGCTATTATTTCCACCTACGGATTGGACGTCCCTTATCCAAACGAAGCTTGCGAGGTATCTCGAAACCTCTTTGCCATTTATAGAAAAATCCTCAAGCATCTCTATCGAAAATTCTAAGTTATCTGACAGAGATGTGCAATCCAACATGTTTTTTCCGATATTAAAATCCCCAGTCCATGGGTCAGTTATGAATTTGGAAGGATCGAAAATATTGCCCTTCTTGTTAAGAGATAATTTATAAAATATGCTGTTCTTAATCAGTAGAACTTTGTAAAAATTCAATATCTGTTTAAACTTTTCTATTTTCTTTGACATAGAATTTTCAATTTCTCTTTTATATCATCCAACCGATTCTTTTTTTGGAAACTGGCTAGCAAATAATTTCCAACCACAAGCGTATCGGGTTTTGCCGCCTTTATGAGGGCTATCGTATTTTCGTTTACACCTCCATCTAGTCCAATTGTAATTTTATGATGAATCGATCTTATTTCTCCTATTTTACTAAGAACTGGCTCTATCAATTTTTGCCCACCGAAACCAGGGGGAACTCCCATAATAAGGGCGAAATCAACTAAGGGTAAGTATTGCATAACCTCAACTATCTGTGTTTGTGGACTAATAGCCAGCCCAACATCCATTCCATGCCGCTTTATGTTTTTCAAGGTGTTTTCGATATTCTGTTTTATTTCGGAATGGATTATCAGACACTCTACATTACAATGCGAAATGCTATCAATAAATTGCTTCGGATTATCTACCATCAAATGAACGTTTATTGGTAAGTTAGAAATTAAACGCAGTTGCTTTACCATATCAACTCCAAAGCTGATATTTGGAACAAAGTGCCCGTCCATAATATCTACATGCAAACTATCAATTCCAGCTTTTTCAAGATTTTCTATTTCTGTTTCCAAATTTAATAGGTCACAAGATAAAATTGAAGCAGATACATGCATGCTACTTTCTCCAAACTTTATATAAAGATGCCGATTGAATCAATTGTTTTCTGGAAATGAAAAAATTGAATCGGGAATTTTTTTTTCGTCGTTAACAGATAAAGTGTCTTGGTCAAAACTAAAAATCGTTTCGGACTTTCCATCGCTTATTATCCAACCTTCTATATTCTTTAAATTTCCATTTTGATATTTGGAAAACATTAGGACTATGTTCATATTTCCAAAAATTGATGATTTTTTAAGGTTTAATCTCAATCGATTTTTAGAATTCTCGAGTATCTCATAATTCTCATGTGATAAATTCAAGGAGCCGGTTAATATCGAATATATCGGAGTTTTTGAGAGCGAGCTAACATACTTTTTTGAGGTTTTTTTATCAAAAACCGTTACGATACTATCAACGATAAAAACATCCTGCGCTATATCGTCCTCATATTTAATTCTGATTTTTGTCTTGCGATTCTTTTTTCCAAGCCAAAACTGACCGAAATGAAAATCTCCGGAGCTCATTATTTGTTCAAATTTCGCATATATAAATTTCACTCCGCTCAAATATGCCTCAACCTGCGGAAGAATATCGTTGCTACAAAACGCAGACGGGAGAAAAGCCAACATCAACAAAAAATGCCGAATCGGTGGCATAAGAAAAAAAAACATTACCTTGAATAAAACTCAATAACCAAGTTAGGTTCCATAACTACAGGATAGGGTACGTCTGCAAGTTTTGGAGCTCGCACGAATGTGCCCTTAGGATCTTTTCCATTAACCGTGCAATAATCTGGAACATCGCGTTCTGCCGTATTGATAGCGCTTAAGGTATTCCCATTATCTTTCATCTTTCCAAACACCGTAACTTCGTCTCCGTCTTTCAGTCTATAAGACGGGATATCAACCTTTTTGCCATTAACTGCAACATGCCCATGATTAATTAACTGTCTTGCCGCAAAAACCGTTATCGCAAATTTCATTCGATAAACAACAGCATCCAACCTTCTTTCCAACAATTCGATCAAATTCTCCGAAGTGTCTCCACGTCTCCTCGCCGCTTCTTGGTAGATTTTTCTAAATTGTTTCTCTCCTATGTTTCCATAGTATCCCTTTAATTTTTGTTTAGCATGCAATTGGATGCAATAGTCAGACGGCTTTGCCTTGTTCTTACCGTGCTCACCAGGGGCATAATTTCTAACATTAAACGGGCTCTTGGCCCTTCCCCACAAATTGACCCCAAGCCTCCTATCAATTTTATGTTTAGAACAAACCCTTTTTGTCATACGTAAAAACAGCCCTTACAAAAATCTACACCAATACCAAAACGCCATGATTAGAACACATATTCAAAACAGAGTCAATAAACATCGAGATGACTGTATACGTTCATCTTGAACTCTGGTTAGTATCCTCCATAGGAGTAACTCATTACTCGGTTACAACAAAATATGGCGGAGTATGAGTAACTCTGAATTCTGCTGGCCCAAGTCTGAATAGTTCGTAACCCATGTTAAATGATTTGATCGCTCCGTTTCTATAATACTTTGAGATAGGATATATATAAGCAATATTCAAAGATTGCAATGCCCGCCGTTTAAAGCATTATAAAAAGAAATACAAAAATCATTGGGGTATGGTTTACGGTCTATTTAGGCTGGGCAGGAGTCATGGATATTTTTATTTCTACAGTTTTTGAGAAGTTGGTTTTAGGATAGAATTTACTAGGCTGTATGCGTTTTTCCCAGTATCTTGGCCAAACATATACAAGTTATCTTTTGCTCGTGTCATCGCAACGTAGAGCAGTCTATGAAGCTCTCTTTGCTCTTCAAGATATTCATCTTCAATAATTTTATCTATTTCTTCAAAAGAATCAGATTGAGTGGGTTTTATAAAAAACAAAATATCATCCCTTACGTTTTCCTTTTCAAAATCAGAATTATCAGAAAATATAAATTTTGTTTTTGACTTATCTGCGTCTAATGCAAAATCTAAAACAAAAACGGTATCTGCTTCAAGCCCTTTTGCTCCATGAATCGTCAAAAGTCTGACGCAATCTTTCGACGCGGTTTGAAACGTAATTTGCGCGTCATTTTTCAAAATATGATCTAAAAATTCTGGAATATTATCCGATTTCTTTTCTGAAAATTTCGAAACTTCATTCATGAATTTACTGATAATTTCGTCATCCTCTTTAGAGGTTTTGTTCAATAGCGTTGTCAGATAATAGAAAAATCTGCGTAAACTGTTTTCTTCGTAATGATCGATTATTACTTTAATACTTTCATATTGCCGCGGAAAATACACCTTTAAATTGTTGAAAACAGAAACGATTCTGTTATGACATATGGTAAAAAGATTTTCGTTTGTTAACGGATTATCAAAAAAATAAGGACTTTTCAAAACGCAACTTAGAGCATAATCCTCGTTACTATCGATACACACCTTGGCGATTGCTATGAGATCTTTCGCTAAAATACTATCAAATAATTTTATCCTGGCTGGTGAAACTAATTTTACTCCGGAAATTAAAAGCTCCTTCGTTAATTTCTCAGACAATTCATTTCGGCTTCTTGTGAGAATTAAAGTATCTGTAGTATGAAAAGTTTTGATTTGTTCGGCAATTTGTTTTACTGTACTTTCTTCATTGTAATTTATACCTATAAGCGAGAATGTTCCACGTGGAACATTTCTAGCTGGATGATGATTCTTATAACTTATAGCTCCTCCATCTAACGCAAAATTTGCAATTTTCCCTCGAAAAACTTCGTCAATACTTTCGAGAATTTTAGGCAGTGTTCGATAGCAAGTATCGAGATACACGACTTTAAATTTTTTATCAAGGCTTTGTAGTTTTTCACGACAATATAAATAAAATTTAGAAAACAATTTACAGTTTGCATTTTGAAATCTATAGATAGATTGCTTAGCATCTCCGACTATGAAGATGGTTTTGTCGTTTGATAAATCAGAGAAAATCTTAACTGAAAAAAGAGAGAGTAGTTCCCACTGAATTGAACTGAGATCCTGCGCCTCATCTACCATCATAACTTTTAGCTTTGAGCAAATTCTTGAAATGATGAATTCTTTGGCGCAACTTTCTGTAAGAAGGTATTTCGCTTTTTGAAGAACATCTGAAAAATCTAATACATTTTCCTGAATTTTTAGGCTTTGATACTCATTTGCAATTTCCCTAACTAACTCTAGAAACGAGCAGGTCTTATCGATAACTTTCTTCTTTTTTTCATTTTGAGAATTTTGATAAACAATTTCCGCAATTTGAGCAGATATATCATTATTAGCAAATGGAATTTTTTTTCTGAGAGTGCCAATTTTGGTTAAGTATGCCTCTTCTAAATTTTCTAGTTTCAAAACCTTGTTTATAAAATTTTTTTGTTCAAGTGAAAAACTTTTAACCTTATCCAAATTAAACTTTTTATTAAGAAACGTCCTATAACTATCAACCGATTCATAAGCATTAAATAATTTGGTAAATTTTGAAAAAATTTGATAAATTTTCTCGACTAACTCCTCTAACGAATGAATTGTAAATAATTTCGAAAGGCTCTTTAAGGTTTCTTCCGAGATTTTGCTCAAAACCGTTTCTTTTGCAGTTCCAACCAATTTTATTGCTTCATTTTCCTCGAGTAACTCAAAGTTTGGGGAAATTCCAGATTCAAGCGGAAATTGTTGTATTAACGAGTGGCAAAAAGCGTGAATTGTTGTGATTTTCGATTTAGAGAAGTTATCCTGAAATTCGAAAAACAATCTTTCCGCCTTTTCCATGTCTGATTGGGAAACAGCTTTCAGATTAAGTGTTTTTTCCAAGTATGTTTTAGCATAATTATTCTCATTAATATACAGTTTTTCCAAGGTTTCAGATATTCGTGATTCAATTTCAAAAACCGCAGCATTCGTAAATGTTATGCAGAGAATTTCTTGAGGTTTCATTCCAAAAAACAGGGATTTTATATATCTATTGACAAGAATCGTTGTTTTTCCGGTCCCCGCAGAAGCAAAAACGAAACAGGATGAATCAATCTCCGTTGCCTCATAGAATTCTGACTTATATTTCACAAGAAATCCGGAAAGATGGTGCCCAGAGATGGAATCGAACCAACGACACAGAGATTTTCAGTCTCTTGCTCTACCGACTGAGCTATCTGGGCATTTAGTACGTCCCTGATCATATATTATCCCCTTTGATCTGTCCAGGAGATTTTCTTATCTGTAATTGTATACATTCACATTGTTTGAGACAAAAGAGAGACCTCTTGAATTCTCATAATATCCTTCCATAGGAGTAGCTCCTTACTCAGTTAGAACAAAGATACTCGTCTATTAATAACCATGACTCAGGCGGCTCAGTCTGGATATGGAGAAACAACCTCTTCACCCTTTCCTATTAAAGCTTGAGAATCACCCGGCCAGCCTCAAACATAACATGAATTCGGCGGCCAAGTCTGAATAGACCGTAAACCATGCCCCAATGATTTTTGTACTTCTT
>JAIRYO010000053.1 GCA_031267725.1 Holosporales bacterium
TTTTGTCGATTTATGTTAATGCCGGAGCCTATAAGGCCTCTGCAACAGCGATGTTTTGCGAGCGTTATTCTTATAGAATAATCATATTTCCCAGAATCTTGCCACGCCTTATGGTGGAGCGCACGCCCTCTCCAGAGAAAAATCTCTCCGCCGCTACGAAAAAACGGACGCTCTGTTTTCAGTGCTTCGCATTTTTTTGTTAACCATTGCGGACATGCGCTTCAACATGTCCCGAAAACGAAGGTGTGACCTCTCGTTTTGCCTACTGCCGACCATATGCAAAATCTATGATTCGCCTGTTGATATTTTAAAACTTATAGTGTATTGTTATGAAAAATGGCGACCATAAACCATGCATAAGATATTTAAACAAATTCAGGAGCTGCGGCTTCAGATTTCTCCGGATTCTTTCAAAGTCATAATAAAATGGCTACGGGTCGAACTGACCTACACGTCCAACCATATTGAGGGGAATACTCTAACCCGGGAAGAAACTGCGTTGACTGTGAAAGAAGGGCTTACTTCGGGCTCCAAACCGGTCAAAGATTATCTGGAGGCTAAAAATCATGCGGAAGCCTTCGATTACATCGTTTCATTGATAAATCAGGAAAAAATAAACTACGAAAGCGTAATTCTGAAAATTCACTCGCTGATTTTGAACGGAATTGACGACAGCAACAGGGGGCGATATCGCAATGTCAGAGTAAGGATTACAGGAACGGACGTTGTTCTTCCGAATCCGCTGAAGGTGCCAAATTTAATGAAGAATTTTGCCGAAAAATTGGATAAAAAGCCCGATAGCGTATTCAAAGCGTTCGAAGCTCACTACAAATTGGTCGAAATTCATCCTTTTATTGATGGCAACGGACGAACGGCGCGTCTTTTGATGAATCTTATTCTGATGAGAGCCGGATATTTGCCAATGGTTATAGCTCCGATTGAGAGGAAACGCTATATTTCCGCCATTAACTCCAGAAACACAAAGGGCAATTTGCTTGGATATCACAGATACATGCTTCGTGTACTCAAGAAATCTCTGGACATGTACGTTAAGATGTTTGGAGAACCGGAGATTGAAACAGAGCAGCCTCTTATGACCATTGGCGAGTTTGCAAAATATTGCGATGTTCCTGTATCTACCATAAGATACTACATTCGAGTCAAGAAGCTTGAGCCCGTTTCGTATACAAACTCGGGATATATGTTGTTTTCAAAGGAGCAGGCTGAGTTTTTGAAATAGATTTTAGACTTTACTTTTAAATCGATACTTTTTAGGAGCTGTTCACAAACTGCCAAATATTTTGTTGAATTTTGAGGGCACTAGCATTAATCTAAAAGTCAAATGCTGAGAAATGGTTTGTAAACACTGCCTAGTTCGAGAGCACGGCCGTTTCATAAAATTTTAAATATCTATATTTTTTAAGAAATGCGCCTCTTTTCTCCATAATTAGGTGAGGTGCATAGCCGTTACCATTACGCTAAGACCAACAAAGTTGAAAAAGTGGCGCATATTTTTGAAAACTTCTCAATAATCTGCGATATTTTGTATCTGTAGAATTTTATGAAACGGCCGTGGTTCGAGAGAATGAGGATTAGTAGCCATAATCTATGTTCAGAAGGTAGAGGATGCGGAAGATTGAGGAGATGGAAGGATTTTGTAGTATTAGTAGCATTATGAGTGGCTTCTACGGCAATTTTCTTTCAAAAGGCTAAAATTTCAGAAAAACGCATAGATGAAAACAGTAGTTTCTGACTAGCTACTAATTTTTTGTAGGGAAAGATAATTTTTTCATTTTTAGGAAGAATTTATTAAGAAACTTGATGTAGTGTAATAAATAAATTGATGGAAATAATATGTGGAAAGCTGTATGTGTGGCGTTTCTGACTTTTTATTTTTTTGAAGTTATTTATTGCGGAGCTGGGCAATCGTCCTCAGATTTTAGTAAATCCGATTCAGAAATAACGACGGAAAATTTAGAACGGCAACTATTGTTGAAAAATTTAAAAGAATCGATAACTACAAAAACAATATCTGTGATATGCTTAAAAAGAAATTCAAATGGAAATGGAATACCGCTTAACGAAGCAAAAATAAGAAGTTCTTTTAGACAAATAGAAAGGAATATTCGGGATGATCGTTGGTACTTAGTCGTGTTCAGTGAGCATTTTTTCTCTAGGAATCCACCACTGGATAACTCTCAAGCAAATCGTATAATTGAACAGTGCAATATACTAACTAATAGGCATCCTAAATTAATATTGCATGTAACCCTACTACACGAATTTAATATTAAAGATGAGAACACTCCTGTTTTTTTAAAAGACACGCAAGATTGTATAAATATAAAACCTACAAAGAACCATTTTGATTCTGATTCTGCGAAAAATTTTGATCTTCTCAAAAAAAAGAGCGACTTACATGTAGCTAATTATTCTGTGACCTTTTTCCGAGGTGCTCCAATATCAATTTACAGAAAGGGGCTATATTGTAAAGAAGCAAACGAATTAATTTTTTACAGAAATTATGTATATGAATTTGGTAATTGGAAAGATAACATTATTCCTGAATTAAGGGATGATTCCATACAGAAACTCACAGCAATAACTCTTTTTCATCAACGTCTAATAGCAACAAGAATATGTGCCGATATAAATGCAGACATAATATTTAGTAAAAAAAAATTGTTGCCTAAATTGAATAATGGATTTTTACTGCATCCAGCGAACGATATACACATTCGTCCTAAAATAGACTGTATTTTTGTTGATACAAACAATGGGTCTTGTGTATCTTGGTCAAAAATTGGGCCATTGCATATTAACGTGGAGTATGCTACTATTAGCAAATGGGCAGTGGATTGAGGATTACTATGAAATGTCGAAATAGAGGGATATATTTGCTTATTTGTTGTGGGCTATGTCTTTATTCATCAAGTGTTTTTTCATATAGTCTAGAATTTCGAGTGCACAATTGCTCCCACGTTTCATGCGAAGTTATAACGCAACAATCAAGCAATCTTTGTTCGCTGGTGGATTGGAGAGAATTGACGACACCTGATGTATTATTAAAAAGTAATCAACATAAAAATCTAGAGATTATCTTTGATAACGCCCATATCCTGCCTGCTGACATTTGTTTTACAATAAAAGCTCGTGCATGTCATGTTCCTTTGCCTTTTATCTCTAAAGAGGGTTATGTTGTTCCGCAATTTTTGGGTGCTAGGCAGATTGAGGCACCAAAAGGAATTATTGAGCTCTTGGATGCTGGTGAAATTTTAATACTTAAAAGATTCAATTCTAGAGATAATATATATGACTTGTTTGTATATGATAATAGTGAAGAGTTATTATCTGTCCCGCTTGAGAATCTGTTAATGGGGAAATGTGATATTACTGAAACCAAGAAACCAATTTTATTCCAAACTGGATTGATTAGTAGTGCATTAAATTGGTTTCGCGATATTGGCAATAAAGTGGTTTCTCTCTTTTGTTCACATCGTGGTCAAGACATAGCTTAATAGTAGTTTTATAAAGTTAACTAAATGGGTTAAAAAATTGTTTTTCATGCATTTCCCGAACAGATGATGTCTTTTGATTGTAAATCTTCGGTGCGTTCAGATGTTTCGTGGTGTATCCATCCATGATGACAGATTTTATCCTCGGGTTCAGACAATTTAGCGAGATCAGAACAGCGTCTATCTTGGTGAGATTTTGTGGATTTTGCGAAATTGTGGAATCTGAAATTGAATTCCGCACAAATTTCGAGTACAGTTCTTCGTAAAATAGAGAGACTGTAAATAATTTTGTGTAAACGCAAGATCACTCATGCAGCCACCTTGTTCAGCCTATCGCCGAAAAGGATCAGCAACTGCGAATAGATTATACCCCAGTTGCGGACTTTTGTC
>JAIRYO010000014.1 GCA_031267725.1 Holosporales bacterium
GCTTAGCATATCATAAAAAGTTTAATATTCCGTTAATTTTGGAAAACTTTTTTTAAACAAAATGTTCCACGTGGAACATTTTATGTTTTATAAATAACTCTGACTCCTGCCTGGTCCAGTCTAGATAGACCGTAAACAATGCTTAAATGTTTCATGTGAAACAATCCTTTAAAAGTCTGAACTATCCGGCAGGACTTAAACATATATAGCAATCTCTGAATATGGTTTAGATATGTAAAAGGTGAAGAGGACGGTTTACTCCCTATTCAGGCTTGGATATGCGGGAGTTATGGTTATATCTTTTGCTCCAGCTGAGTAAGGAACTACTCCTATGGAGTATATTACGAAACTTTAAGAGACCTCCTCTTTTGTCTCAAACTATATAAAGGTATACAATTGATATCAAATGATGTCTGAAATGTGCTAGACTCTGGCGTGCTGCACAGATGTTTTTTCAGACCGTATTAACGAATAATTATGAGAATAGCGACTTGGAATGTTAACTCAGTAAGGGTTAGAGTTTCGCATTTGGCAAAGATGCTAATAAATGATGAAATAGACGTTATTTTGCTTCAGGAGTTAAAATGTGTTACGCAAGCTTTTCCAAAAGGGTATTTTGAAGATCTTGGATATAACTGTGTAGTTTTTGGACAAAAGACTTATAATGGCGTGGCCATTTTATCAAAATATTTAGTTGAAGATATAAGGCTTGGAAGCGATATTTTTAATTCTAATAATGAAGCCAGATATGTTGAAGCATTTATAAAAGGATATAAAATTGCATCGGTATACGTTCCGAACGGTCAGGGCGTCTCTCTTCCCGCCTATACTTACAAATTAAACTTCCTTGAGAATTTAATAAATTACCTAAAGAACGAAATAGAATATGGCGAACTTATAATTGGTGGAGATTTTAACATAGCCAGATCCGATATCGACGTTTATAACCCCGATGCCTGGCGTGGAAAAGTTTGCTGCACAAACAAAGAGAGGGAGCTTTTTGAATCGTTACTAGAGATCGGTCTTTCAGATTGCTATAGATTGATTTTTAAATCTGGAATTGCCTATACATGGTGGGATTATAGACATTTAGCATTCGCTAAAAATTATGGCCTAAGATTGGACTACTTATTAACAACAAAGAATATAAGAGTAAAGAATTGCTATGTTAATCTTGACGTTAGAGCCCAATATAGGCCATCAGATCACGCTCCTGTTATTATGGATGTTGAATGATTTTAGATGGCCTTTCTAACCCAACAGATATAAAAAAACTATCATTAGCGGAATTGAATGATTTATGCCTTGAATTGAGGGAAGAGATCATTCGTGTAACTTCTAAAAATGGAGGCCATCTGGGGTCGAATTTAGGAGCAGTAGAGATTATCGTAGCGGCACATTACGTTTTTAATATAGAAAAAGATAAATTTGTATTTGATGTCGGACATCAAGCATATGCACACAAATTTTTAACGGGACGCAAAGAATTGATGGAAAATTTGAGATCTAAAGGTGGAGCTTCGGGTTTTCCAGATCCAGCTGAAAGTAAATATGATCATTTTATTGCTGGCCATGCATCAACATCTCTTAGTGCCGCTCTCGGAATTTCAAAGGCTAGGGATTTGAAAGGGGAAAATTTTAAAATCATATCGATCTTAGGTGATGGATCGTTAAGCGGAGGAATGATATACGAAGCCATGAATAATCTCGCAGGAGCCGGTAATTTCATAGTTATATTAAATGACAATCAAATGTCTATTTCAGAATCCGTTGGATCCATGAGAAGGTATCTTTCCAAGCTTCTCGCTATGAGAGGAAGCCTAGCTTTTAGAAGGCGATTTAGTAGCATGCTCTCCATTTTTTCGCCCAAAACAGCGAGAAAAATAGAGTTTTTTATAAAAAGCATAATTTCTGCTTTTCGAGGAGGGAATATCTTTGAAGAATTTGGGTTCCAATACTTAGGTCCAATCGGTGGACACGATATCAAGGATTTAATCAATGTCTTTCGAAATGTTCGTGATGTGGCCAACTATAAGCCTGTGATAATTCATGTAGTAACTCAAAAGGGAAAGGGGTTTCCAGTTGCAGAAGCCGATTTAACGAAGCTTCACGGAATAGACAATACAGAAAAAAATAAATTTTCAGATGTTTTCGGAAGAAAAATTGTTCAATTGGCGGAAGAGGACGAAAAGATAGTATGTATAACTGCCGCGATGAAAGATGGGACCGGTCTTAGCCTTTTTGCTGAAAAATTTCCCAAACGCTTTTTTGACGTTGGAATTGCGGAAGAACACGCGGTAACATTTTCTGCCGGTCTTGCAATTATGGGGCTTAAGCCATTTGTGTGTATATATTCAACTTTTCTGCAACGTGGCTTTGATCAAATTTATCATGACGTTGTTCTTCAAAATTTGCCTGTTAGATTTATTATAGATAAAGCAGGTTTCCCAGGGACCGATGGGAAAACTCATGCGGGACTATACGACCTCTCAATGTTGCAAAACTTTCCTAACTTTACGATAATGTCTCCCTCATCTAAAAACGAACTAGAAAGAATGTTGGAATTTGCCCTTGAAAATAATTCTAACCCAACCGCCATAAGGTTTCCTAAAGCAGAAGCAATTTGCAATCGTTTAAATTATGAACCTTTTCAGAAAAGCCAAATCGTTCTGAGAGGCAGTCAAACCTTGATCATTTCAACTGGCTGCTTATTGGATCTTATCCTACAGGCTGTCGATATCTCTAAAACAACTCCAACGGTTATTGATGCGAGATTTATCGCCCCTTTTGATTTTGTCACTTTTTACGAACAAGCTGAAATTCATGAAAAGATACTAATTTTTGAAGAAGGGGTTTTTGGGGGGATTTCCAACATAATCCTGGACAAATTGCTGAAAGAAAAAAGAACAGAAATCATTTCTAAAATCCAGTTCGTTAATGCTGAAAAAACTCCAGTAAAGCATTTGCCAAGAGCCGTCCAGTTAGAAGAGCAAAGCTTTGATCTTAAAAAACTGATAAAATTAATTTCTTAAAGTTTGAACCATCCGGCTGATTTCGACATAACCGTGACTCCTGCCTGCTCCAGTCTGAATAGACCGTAAACCATGCCCCAATGATTTTTGTATTTTTTTCTAATGCTTTAGACAAGATATATAAGCAATCTCTTCCCCCCTTACATACAGATCATCAAGCCCTCTAAATAATATTCAGAGATTGCTATATATCTTGTCTAAAGCATTAGAAAAAAATACAAAAATCATTGGGGCATGGTTTACGGTCTATTCAGACTGGAGCAGGCAGGAGTCGTTGGAATATCTTTTGTTTCAGCTGAGTAAGCCGGCCGACCCGTCGCAAAAATAAAACGTTCCACGTGGAACATTTGGTTTAAAAGGTTAGGGGCGGCGCGGTGTGGTATACTTATCATTGTACCACACCGCGCCGCCTTTTGACGCATTCTATGGTCATGACGATGTCTTCAAAAGAATTAACTTTTTCAATCTCTGAATTCTCAAGAATTTCGCGTACAACTTTGTATATTTCGTTAAACTTTATCTTTCCAGAAATGAAGTCACTAACTGCAATTTCGTTCGCGACATTAAACGATATTACTTTGCTTTCCCTAAAGGCGGTATACGCGAGATCCATATTACGTATCTGCCAATCTTTTTTCTTTTTAAACATCAAGCCTTCAAGTTCCTCAAATAACAGATTTTTTAAATTGCAGCCTTTTCTATGGGGGTAGTTTATGGCATATGAAATCGGTAACTTCATATCAGGAGTTGAAATCGCTGCCTTTAATGAGCCATCTGCAAAACGAGCCATTCCATGAATTATTGAGTTTGTATGAATTAAGGAGCCAATTTTATCGATTGGAAGCTTAAAGAGATATGCGGCCTCTATTATTTCAAGAGCTTTATTTAACAAAGTTGCACTATCAACCGTAATCTTTTTTCCCATTATCCAGTTCGGGTGTTTTAGCACATCTTTAAGCGTCACTTCTTTGAGGGCCTCTTCTTCAAAATTAACAAAAGGGCCTCCAGAGGCAGTTAAAAGCAACTCAGAAATTGAATTTCTATCTTCCCCAATAAGGCATTGAAAAATTGCATTATGCTCGGAATCGATCGGTATTATCTCAGTATTTCTTAATTTTGCTAACTCTATTAAAACGTTCCCCCCTGAAATTATAACTTCTTTTGTAGCGATTGCTAATCTTTTCGCATTTTCTACACTCAAAAACGTTGGTAATAACCCGGAATTTCCAGAAATTGCCATAACGCAACAATCCACTTTTAACTTGGCAATTTCTCCGATTTCAGATTCAGGTAGTACTTTAATACCGGTGTCATTTAAGGCATCCCTGACAATTTCAAAGCTGTCTTTATTAAAAACACAAACATATTTTGGAGTATATTTTCTGGCTTGTTCTATAAGTTTTTTGTGGTTAACATTTCCGGTTATTCCGAGTATTTCGAAACCGTTTTGATGTGCTATTTCTATGGCTTTGCTTCCAACAGATCCAGTTGATCCGAAGATGTTTATTTTTTTCATAAAATCGTGAACTTTAGGATGATGAAAGCATATGTCACAGACAAAAAACTATCTAGTCTATCGCAAACACCTCCATGTCCTGGAATTATACTTCCCATATCCTTCATTCCTATCACACGCTTTACTTTAGATTCTAGTAAATCTCCTAAGATAGAAGCCATTACCATGAAAATCGAACAAATGAATAAACGTATATCAAATTTCATAAATTCTAAGATGTAAATAGATGATACGGTAAGCGCAGAAAGTGAACCTAAAGTGACCCCAGACCAAGTTTTTTGGGGACTTATTTTAGGAGCGAATTTAGGGCCTTTAAAAATGATTCCTCCAAAATAAGCAAAAATATCACAAGAACAGGCAATAATGAATGGCCATCCTATATTCACGGCCAGTGCTTGCGGAAAGATTTGAGCTTCGTAAATCCAAAACGACATAGGGAATGAGATGTAAAAAATCCCAATAAAAAATAAAAAGGATTTTTTTTTACTATTAGCTAAAAGCCACTCATAAATCATCAATAACCAACAAATTAAGATAAAAATCTGGAAAAAAAGTCCTCCTAAAAAAACAGCGCCCACTGCTATTAATCCGGTAATAAAGGCGCTGTTCAATCTCAAAGTTAAGTTACTTACCATACGTTCTTTTTCTGCTCAAAAACTCGTTTATTGCATTTTGCAATTCCAGCTCTCCGAAATCTGGCCAAAGTACATCTGAAAAGTAAAATTCACTATAAGAAGCTTGCCATAGCAGAAAATTGCTAATTCTTTGCTTTCCGCTTGTTCTTATTATTAATTCAGGATCAGGTATTCCACCCGTATCTAGATTGTCAGAAATGTTCTCTTCGGTAAATTCCAAACCTAATTTAGAAACCTTTCTGGCGGCCCTGACAATTTCGTCTCTTCCTCCATAATTTATTGCCAATTGTATGGTCATACCCTGGTTATCTATTGTCTTTGCTACATACTCTTTCAAAATATTTTGAAATTCGGCAGAAAGTTTCGATAAATCTCCAATTACATTAACCCTAGCATTTGCCTCTAGTGCCTTCGTGATCATGTCATTTCCATTCAAAAACTTTGTAATAAGTTTCATAAAATTAAAAAGCCATTTTTTTGGTCTCCCCCAATTTTCGGAAGAAAACGCATAAAAAGTAACATATTTCAAGCCAAGATTTTTTGCTAAAGGAATCACATTTGTCATCGTTCTCATACCTTCTAGATATCCATCCATAATGGCTTTATTATTCTTTTTTGCCCAAGTTGAATTTCCGTCCATTATGAACGCTACGTGAACTAAATCGGTCACTCTTACTCTACTTCTACGTACGAAACCACTTTTTTAACCCTTCTAACTTTTTGAAGTGTTGAAAGAACGATAGCCAACTCTTCTTTTGTTCTAGCAATCCCCCTTACATAAACTACAGAATCAACCGTTTTTATTTTATAGTTAACAGATCTAACATCTTTCTTAAATATCAGAGCTGATCTGCATGCCGAAGTTACAAAGCCGTCACTCATAGTTTGCGAAATGGAATCCTCTCCGTTCGTTGTCAGGTTATTAGCGACAAACATGACTCCTTTAACTGCCCATGACTCTCTTTCTGCGATGCCTATCCAATCTGGATTCGAAACAATTCCTGTTAATAAAACATGGCCCCTGTCTGTAACAACAGAAACCTCGCTAAACAACTTAGGACTTACTTTATACAATCTTTGCTTTATTCTAGCATCCAAGCTTGAATCACTGAGACTATCTCCAATTTTTTTATCACGAAGTCCAACATAACCTCCAGTGATCACCCCCCCGCCAATGATCACAGGGGCGCATCCAGAAAACAGTGCAGTAAAGCTAGCAAACAATAAGATCATCAAGCGGAAATGCATTTTCGATATGTTCAAATCTACCGATCGAGTCTAAACATATCACATCTACACGATAGTTTTCAAACAATTCGTCTCTGGTTGAAACAACGAATAATAAAGCATTTAAAATTCTTATTTGCTGTTTAGTTGAAATGCAGGATCTGGCGAGATCCAGTGTTCGTCTTTGTTTAACTTCAATTGCAACGAGACAATCCTCTTTTTTTGCGAGAATATCTATTTCTCCGTATTTAGTCTTGACTCTTTTATCAAGAATTTCATACTCCCTTGTTTTCAACTCTTTTTCCGCACATAATTCCGCGAAAACGCCCTTTTCATACGAGGTAAGAGAGCTCTTAACTCCCTGAACAATTCCATCCCTTTGAAGAAAAATCGGAACAGTTGAATAATTTTTAGCGGCAGAAGTTGAACAGAACATAAAACACACATCCCCCTACTCTATCCCACAATGCACCTCCTAGCAATGCACCATATCATCTATTAAATGCACCACATCTTCTATTAAATGCACCACATCTTCTATTAGTATAACATATCATTTACGTATGCACAATGTATGCATAACCTATGCCCTATATGCTCTGAGTCATTTATCATTTTTTTAATTCATCTTTCCTTAACTTGCACTTCTTAGTATTTCTTCCGCTCTGTTTAAAACGGTTTTTGGAAACCCCGCAAGAGCCGCAACGTTTATACCATATGATTTATCTGCAAATCCATCTTCTATTTTGTGCAGAAAAACAATCCTATCATTCCATTCATCGATTCTTACGGTTAAAAATTTAATATCAGGAATAGATTCTTTCAATCTCTTAAGCTCGTGATAATGCGTTGCAAATATCGTTCTTGCTTTTATTCTATTAGCAATTTCTTCGGCGACAGCGCATGCTATAGCGAGGCCATCATAAGTTGATGTTCCACGCCCTATCTCATCTAGTATGATAAACGAATTTTCAGTTGCGCAACGAAGAATTGTTGCTGTTTCAATCATTTCAACCATAAACGTTGATCTACCGGAAGAAATATCGTCGGAAGCTCCAACTCGACTAAAAATCCTATCCACAATTCCTATTTTTGCAATTTTAGCCGGAACGAACGAGCCAATTTGCGCCATGATTACGATAATTGCATTCTGCCGAAGATATGTACTCTTCCCCCCCATATTTGGACCTGTAAGAAGGGAGAAATACGATTTTTCTGAAAAGTTACAGCAATTCGAAACAAAATTTGCTCCGGTATTTTTTAAACTATTTTCAACGACCGGATGTCTTCCATTTTTTATATCCAAAACTTTTTCAGTTGTTAGCTCTGGTCTAACGTATCCGTTTTCGATTGCCAGTTCTGCAAGAGAAGACGAAACGTCAATGAAAGAGACGCTGTCTGATACAAGTCTTATGTTTTCATTTTCTTTTGCTGCCATCGATACGAGCTTTTCAAAAACTGCTAATTCCACCCTTCTTACGTTTGACTCGGCTGAGTAAATCTTGTTAGCAACACCTATTAATTCTTCTGAGGTATATCGGATAGTGGCGGCAAGTGACTGTCTATGCGTGAATTTATATGGGATTTTCGAAACAAAGTTAGGAGATACCTCTATGAAATAACCTATAAGAGAGTTATTTTTTATTTTAAGTGAAGGAATTCCAGTTTCTGAAATATACCTTTTTTGCAACTCTTTTATTATCATATCTCCATTTTCGAGCGTATCGATGTATTCGTCCAGATCTCGGTCATATCCTTTTTTAATAAAGTTTCCATCTCTTGTGGATAACGGAACCTCATCTTCCAACGCCGATTCAAGAGTATCGACGAGAGAGCTTACATCATTAAAAGAGAGTTTTATATTCCTTAGTTCAGGAAATTTCTTAATAAAATCATCGAGAGCTAAAGATTTCCTCAATGCTATAGATATACACTTTAAATCCCTTGGCCCAGCTTTATTCATCAATATTCTCGAAATAGCTCTCTCAATATCTGGAAAGTCAGAAAGGTATCCCCTAACCGCTTCGAGTATAGTTTTATTTTTAACAAAGAATTCAACAAAATCTAATCTTTTATTGATTTTTACAATGCTAACTAAAGGCTCCATCAACCACCTGGAAAGCATTCTTCCACCTTGAGCCGTCAAAGTTTTATCGATATTGTAAAGTAAGGATCCTTTTTTGCTGCCAGCTTGGGAAATTATTAATTCAAGGCTTTTTCTGGTAAAGTTATCGATATACATATATTCCGAATGATTCAGCAATTTCGGAAATGAAAGATTTATAGTAGATGATTTATACACATCAGAAATATATTCAACGATAGATGAAGCGGCCTCAATAGTTTGTTTTGAAAGTTTTCCAAAAGCATCTATAAATTTTACATTAAAAAATTTTGCAAGCCTTTCAGCTGCGGAGTTTCGCATAAATCTTGAATTAGGAATCGATCTTATTATGGATTTATAAATCCCTAAAGCATCAAGAATTTCTTTTTTCGATAAAAGAGCGTCCGAACATATTATTTCTGAAGGGTCTATTTTTGCTATCGTTGACAACAAATCTTTTAAACTAATCTCCTCCAATATAAATTTTCCAGTCGAAATATCTGCGTAGGCGATTGATAAACTTTCATCAATCTCATTTGAAATTGAAAGAAGAAAGTTATTGATTTTTCCTTCAAGCATAGATTGCTCTACCAAAGTTCCACCTGTTATTATTCTCGTGACGTTTCTCTCAACGGTAGTTTTTGGTCCACCTCGTTTCTTTGCTTCTTCAGGAGTTTCCAATTGCTCACAAATCGCGACTCTATGCCCATTTTTAACAAGTTTGGTGATATACATCTCAGAGGCATGCCACGGAATGCCACACATCGGAGCATCTAATCGCTTTGTCAAAACTAATCCTAGCTCTTTTGAGGCAATCTTGGCATCTTCATAAAACAATTCATAAAAATCTCCAAGCCTATAGAGTAACAAGGCATCGTCATGCTGCTTTTTTATCGAGCAATATTGCTCCATCATTGGGGTGAGCTGTTTTGTTTTATTCCCCGGAATCATCTTGATTTTCGAGATTCTTAATGATCAAATCAAATCTTTCTCTCAAAAATTCGACTAATTCCTGAATAAGCTTATCAGGAGTGGATGCTGCAGAGGTAATGGCAATCGCGGTAATTTTTTTCAAATCCGTTTCCTTTAGATTTTCTATTGAATCTATTAGGACGACCTTTTTGACTCCGGAATCAAGCGCAACTTCACATAGTCTCTTCGCATTTGATGAATAAGATGAGCCAATAACAATTACGAGATCGACCGAGCTCGCAATACGCCTTATTGCGTCCTGCCTTTCCTTTGTTGCATAACACACATTATCATGAGACGACGATCTTATCTGTGGAATTTTTTCTTTGAGTTTACCTAGAATCAGATCAACATAAAGGTAATCAAGAGTTGTCTGCGTAAAATAAACGACTTCATCATTTTTGAAATCAGGAAGTAGGTCAATATCCATTTCATTATACACAACAAATGCGTTGGTATTTTCTGCGTATCCCAAAAGAGATATTACCTCCGCATGCCCTCTATTTCCGATGATAATGATCTTCCTCTTAGAGTTCGCTTCTTTTTTCACTTCATCTTGAATCGACTTAACAATCGGGCAAGTCCCATCTATTATGTTCAACTCTTTTTTTTCTGCTATGTCAACAACCTGAGGAGAAATACCATGCGCTGAAAACATAACGGTAGATCCATCAGGAATTTCTTCGACAGAATCTACTTTTATAATTCCTTTCTTTTCTAATTCTTTCATGAAAATTCTATTGTGAATTATATCCTCCACAACATACACAGTTCCATACAACTCTAGAACCTGATTGACCATATTGACTGCTCGAACAACTCCAGAACAAAAGCCTCTAGGTGACAGCAAATAGCAGGTGATTGACATATAAAAACTGTTAGAAAAATTCCATTTCCCGTCCAAGGATACAATAATACTAATGGAATGACAATGTCAAATGAACCTTTGTATACGTTTATATAGTTTGAGACAAACATAATGTTCCACGTGGAACAATTGATTTAAAAAAAGTTTTCCAAAATTAACGGAATATTAAACTTTTTGTGATATGCTAAGCTTGTGCTTGCAAAACGAGAGAACAACTCAGGTGTTGCGGCCGGACCCGACCGGAGGTCCCCCAGTGGTGGGTGGGGGCTAGGGATGGAAT
>JAIRYO010000017.1 GCA_031267725.1 Holosporales bacterium
AGTTCAATTATAGTAGGCCTGAGTAGATTCTGCTTGACTTTTGAAGGGGGGTTTCGGACGGTCTCAAACATAAATGTTCCACGTGGAACAATTGGTTTTAAATCTTAAACCACTCGGCCCGCCTCAAACATAACAGACTCCTGTCTGGCTCCCCCTGGATAGGCAGTAAAGCATGCCCCGATTTTTGCATTTCTTTCTATAATGCTTTAAGTATGATATATAGCAATCATAGAATATTGCTTAGAGGAGTTTGGTAATCTATTATATAAAGGTGAAGAGAGTGCTTTATATATCTTGTCTAAAGTATTATAAAAAAATACAAAAATCATTTAAGTATGGTTTACGGTCTATTCAGACTGGGCCATGTAGGAATTAGAGTTATTCAGAGACTAAGTAATTCTACAGTTTTTGTCTCAAACTATATGAATGCATACAGTTATTAACTCGAGCCCTTGACGAAATTCGCATTTTCGTCCATCATAGGAAGACTATGAGAGTGTGTCGTATTTCCATATTTGCAATCGCGATATTGAAGGACTTAGAGGTATATGCGGTCTTTTTTTCTCGATCTCGAAACTGAGCCATCAAAAATCCGTACGTTTGTTTTAGATTTTATTTCTAAGGAATTTGTATCATGCTTATCAGAAAATTTTTAAATTTACCATTTTTTGTTTTAGCTCTTTTTGTTCTAGTTTTAACTTTTGGAGAACACATCGAGAGTTCTATAAAATCCCACCTTTATGCGGTAAGTCTTTGCTTGAAAGATGCGATAATATTCATTTTACCAATTGTGATATTCTCTTTCGTATTAAATGGAATTTTGAACTTAAAAAACGAATCCATAAAGATCATACTCATATTGGTTCCTCTCGTTTGTTTATCTAATTTTTTCGGCTTTTGGATATCGTATATATTTACGACTCCCATATTGAAAACTGGGATAGTTACTATTTCGAAACTTAGTTCTGAAAACGCGCTTCTTCCGGCCTGGAAGTTGAGTATTCCACATTTTGTAAAAAACGATATATCATTGTTAATGGGCGTGCTCATCGGTATCATCGGTAATTTTGTAAAATCTAATTTCATAAATAGAGTTGGCGATAAATTGGAGGTGTTGGCCAATTTTATTCTAAAAAAAGCAATATGTCCGATTTTACCGCTCTTCGTCCTTGGTTTTATAGTAAAGATGCAGTATGAAGGGACTTTATCTTTGATGATAAGAGAGTATGCATTATTGTTAGTAATAGTTACGGTTCTCGCATATAGCTATATGTTTATCATAATGTTTTTTCTCTCGGATAAACAATTTGGAGAAACCATCAAAAAATTCAAAAATCTCCTTCCAAGCATTTTACTCGGTTTGTTTAGCATGTCGAGTGCAGCGGCTATTCCATCAACTATTGAAGGAAGTGAAAAAAATCTAAAAAACAAAAATATCGCTCGTTTTGTCGTTCCTGCAGCGGCGAATATGCATCTACTCGGAGATTGTTTCGCCATTCCCATTATTGGATTAGCGTTGATGATTTCTTTTGGTCGTGACCTTCCAACATTCGGAGAATACTTTGTTTTTACGCTTTATGGCGTTGTTGCTAAATTTGCAGCGGCTGGAATTCCCGGGGGAAGTGCACTTATTTTCGCCCCAATTTTTGAAAATGTTTTCGATTTTTCGGCCCCAATGCTGACAGCGATAACAGCAATTTATGTACTTTTTGATCCAATTGCAACTTCTGCGAATGTCTTTGGCCATGGGGTATTCGCAATGCTTTTTGAGAAGCTCTGTAATAAAGCTATAAAAGGGAGAAGGTTCTAATGTATCTCGTTTAATGGGACGTGTCTCCACCTTATGTTTTGTTCGAGGCGGGCTGGATGGTTCAAGCTTTTGAGCAATTGTTCCACGTGGAACATTTTATGTTTGAGTCCGGCCGGGACACGAAGTTACCTCTATTAATAGCCATGACTCCTGCATGACCCAGTCTGAATAGACCGTAAACCATGCTCCAGTACTTTGAGATAGCTTATCCCCCCCCCTTTTCATAATTCAAAGATTGCTATATATCATGCTTAAAGTATTGTAGAAAGAAATACAAAAATCATTTAAGCATGGTTTACTGCCTATTCAGACTGGGCCGCCTGAGTCATGGTTATCAATAACTCAAACATAAAATGTTCCACGTGGAACAATTGGTTTAAAAAAAGGTTTCCAAAATTAACGGAATATTAAACTTTTTATGATATGCTAAGCTTGTGCTTGCAAAACGAGAGAACAACTCAGGAGTTGCGGCCGAACCCGACCGGAGGTCCCCCAGTGGTGGGTGGGGGCTAGGGATGGAATATATAGGGTATCATAAAAAGCTTAATAAAACGTTAATTCAAAGGAGTTTTTTTAAAGGTATATAGGCTATAGTTTAATTATAGTAGACCTGCCTAGATTCTGCTTGACTTTTGAAGAGAGGTTTTCAGACTCATCGCAAATATAAAATGTTCCACGTGGAACATTGTTGTAAAGTGTTCTCAATCTTAACGCTTTTTCTCATAATGCTTAATGTGCTAGCTCTCTCGTCTTTACGGCCTTGGTTAAAATGTGATACGCTGAAGCTAGGCTCGGATATATCGTGGTAATTTTGTGAACTGGTTAAGAAACGTTGTCGCTCCAAAGATAAAGGCATTCATCGGCAATTCTTCCGTCGTTGAAAATAACCTTTGGACAAAGTGCCCTCACTGCGACAGAATGATTTATACAAAAGAACTGGAGGATAATGCAATGGTGTGTGGGTATTGCTCGTACCATTTCTTACTGTCTCACGAAAACCGCTTCGAATCCATTTTTGATAACGAGAAATATGAAATGATAGAAAACGTTAAAATTAAAGATGATCCAATAAAGTATAAGGATACAAAAAAGTATTCAGACAGACTTAAGGAAGCCCGTCAGAAAACTGGAAAGAGTGAAGCAATTTCTATTGCCAGCGGATTTATTGGAAAGGTAGCGGCTACTGTCTTTGTAATGGACTTTTCATTTATGGGAGGTTCAATGGGGATTTGTGTTGGAAAATCAATCATAAAAGCCGCTTTAACGGCCATAGAAAATAATGCCGCGCTTATCGGATTTACGGCATCAGGTGGGGCAAGAATGCAAGAAGGGATTTTTTCTTTAATGCAAATGCCAGCAACTGTTGCTGCGCTGTGCAAACTTAAAGAGAGTGGACTTCCATACATTAATGTTTTTACAAATCCAACAACAGGTGGTGTTTTGGCTTCATTTGCTATGCTGGGAGACATCCATATTGCCGAACAAAATGCCCTTATAGGATTTGCGGGTGCAAGGGTCATTGAGAAAACAATAAAGCAAAAATTGCCGGAAGGTTTTCAAAGAGCAGAGTTTTTAAAAGATCATGGAATGATTGATATTATCACGCATAGGCACAACTTAGCGGAAACCTTACGCTCCATTCTAAAATATACTAGAAGAGCGTTATGATTTTCACTTCAGCAGCAATTGCATGTGATCATAGGGGGTATATTCTAAAAGCGAGTGTCGTTGCTCATCTCGAATCCATCTTGCATGAAGTAAGGGATTTTTCTCCTAGTAGCAATCTCGTTTCAGTGGATTATCCTGATTACGTCAGGAGGGTGGTTGAATGCATACACGTAAATAGTAATTTCTTTGGAATTTTGATTTGTAATTCTGGAATTGGAATGAGTATTGCCGCGAATCGCTTTAAAGGAATTCGTGCAGTTAATTGCCACACGAAGGAAGAAGCAAAATTATCTAGAGAGCATAACAACTCTAACGTTATTTGTTTAGGAGCCGGATTTATCAGCGATGAGTTAGCGCTAAAATGTATTGACGTGTTTATAAGCAAAGAATTTTCTGACGAAAGGCATTTAAAAAGAATTAAGAAAATTGATGAACTTTGCTGAATCGTTACTGATTGAAAAAGAAAGGTTTCCCTTATTTGTTCCGGTAATCCTCGGAGTTGGTATAATTTGCGGTGTCTTTTTTCCATTTTTAGATTGGTATCCTCTATTAATTTTTTCCTCTATTTCTCTTTTGCTATCGGTATTTTTAATTAAAAAACATAAAATACTATCGGCATGCATTTTTATATTTTCCCTAGGAATATACATTTCTCAAACGGGGGGCATATTGAGAACAGATCTACTATCGCAAAAAAAATTTATAGAAAAAGAGTACGACCCAATAAATTTTACAGCGGATGTGAAATTTATAGATGAAACACATCCTACAATGAAAAACATGCGCCGCATAACTTTTATAAATATTAATTTTCCTGAAAATCCAGATCTCGCCTTTGTAAAAAGCGCGAAGATGACCTGCTCTGCAGCCGCAACAGATAATGTACTTCCAAATGATATGCTCCAAATAAAAGGAAAGATAACTCCCTATAGGCCGGCAGATATCCCGGGAACTTTCGATCAAATACAATATAATTCATTAGTGGGCCTCGATACGACCGGAATAGTTTATAAAATAGAAAAGATTGGAAAAAAGAAAAATCTCCTTGAATTTTTTTCATACATCCGGTGTTTTTTAACAAAAAAAATAACAAGCGCAATGAAAAATCCGGCAGGTGGAATCGCTAGCGCATTACTCACAGGTGACAAATCCCCAATTTCTCCAGAAATTCGGGATAAATTCATAAATTCCGGAACCGCGCACATACTCGCAATTTCAGGACTCCATATGTCTATTGTTGCATCAATGCTATTTTTGATTTTTTCAAAAAGCTTTCGATATGTGGAAAATTTATTTTACCGGCTGAA
This sequence comes from Holosporales bacterium, assembly GCA_031267725.1. Lineage (GTDB taxonomy): Bacteria > Pseudomonadota > Alphaproteobacteria > RUG11792 > RUG11792 > JAIRYO01. The sequence continues at coordinate 4,786 of JAIRYO010000017.1, forward strand.
TTCCAAAACTCTTTCGGCTATTCTTACAATTTTGTTTACTTTTCTATATTTAGGCTTATCAGGTTTTTCTCCATCGGCAGTAAGAGCGTTTATAATGACAACAATATTTTTGATAAGCATTATTTTAGGGAGAAAAGCTCTTTCTCTTCGCAGTGTTTCAGTTGCAGCATTTTTAATATTGTTGATTGATTCAGGATCGGTATTTTTAGTTAGTTTTCAATTATCCTTTTGCGCCGTTGTCGCATTAATTTCTTTTTATGAAACCTTTCAAAAAAAGCTGAATAGGTTGCTAATCAAGTATACAAAATGGTATAAAAAAATATTTTTTTATGTCACAACCTCGTTCATCACTACCATAATCGCATCCCTTGCCACATCTCCGGTTTCCATAGAGACTTTCAACCGTTTAAGTTTATCTGGAGTGCTTGGGAACTTGGTAGCGATCCCGGCTATTAGCTTTATCATAATGCCCCTTGGCGGAATTTCCCTCATAGCTTCCTGGAGTAGTGAGGTATTCGTAGCACTTCTCGAATATACCTTAAACCAATTAACCTTTCTTCTCGGCTTAATATCCGAAATTCCTGGATCGAATTTAACGGTAAAATCCCCAGACATACTAACACTTTATATGATTGTTTTTGGAGGAATCATCTTATGTATTTTAAAAACTTCTCTGAGACATGTAGGAAGCGCTCTAATGCTGATTGGAACATTAATTTGGATTTTTGAGAAAAAACCAGACATCATAATTCCACCAGAATCAGATATAATCTGCTTTGTTAAGGACGGAAATTTTTATACAACATCCGTTCGAAAAGGACGAAAAAAAGCATTATCAATTCAGAGGAATCTGGGTTTTTCTGGAAAATTAGAAAAAAAAGAAGCGCATTTTTTGGAAAAGAAGGAATGTCCAAAAGGGTTATTTATTTGGTCTAAACAAAATAAGGTCAAACAAATTGCAGAAAAAATCCATCCTTACTGTCCAACGCATTTTGAGAATGCAAACATATCCGCGCAAGATCTATTAAATACAGCCGATTTTTAAAAGCAGGTCCATTTAGATATTTGTAGAGAAGCGCTTTTTTGCTATCAACAATTTCATCCAAATCTGAATATTAACTAAATTCTATCCAAGTTCAATACGAATAATCATGACTCCTGCCGGGTACGTTCATATACTTTGAGACAATGCCCCAATGATTTGAGTGCTCCCTTTTATGATGCTTTACTTTAGACAAGGTATACATAAGCACTCTCTTCACCCTTTCATGCAGATTACCAAGTCCTCTAAGCATAGTTTACGGTCTATCCAGATTGGGCCATGCCGGATTCATGTTATGTTTGAGTCTGGCCGAGTGGTTCAAGCTTTTAAATCAATTGTTCCACGTGGAACATTTTATGTTTTATGCTGGCCAGATGATTTAAGCTTTTAATCAATTGTTCCACGTGGAACATTTATGTTTGATACCGGCCAAGATGGTTCAGACTAGGTCAGACCGGATTCATGGTTATTCATAGACGAAAGCTAACTCCATTTCTTTTATCTCAAACTATATGAACGTACACAAATTCAAAATTTTTATTCCAAAAACCTTGCTCTTCTTGTATCATACTCGGCATGCTACAGTGTTTGCAGCAATCCATATGCCGAAAGTAAGATCTTTTCAAGACATCATTTTTGATTTGCAAAAGTATTGGGCTAGCCAAGGATGTGTCATTATGCAGCCATATGATACAGAAGTTGGAGCTGGAACATCACATCACGCAACAACACTAAAAGCCCTTGGAGATGGATATTGGGATGTTGCCTTTGTTCAACCGTGCAGACGCCCGAAGGACGGGAGATATGCAGAGAACCCAAATAGGACTCAATACTACTATCAGTATCAAGTTATTCTTAAACCCTCACCTAAAAATCCTCAGGATTTATATCTTGGAAGCCTTGAGGCTATTGGGTTCGATTTGTCCATTCACGATATAAGGTTTGTCGAAGATGATTGGGAAAATCCATCATTAGGCGCATCTGGCCTTGGATGGGAAGTTTGGTGCGATGGAATGGAAATCACCCAATACACCTATTTTCAACAAATAGGAGGAATATCGTGTTCTGTAACTCCCGTTGAGATAACTTACGGCCTGGAAAGGATCGCAACTTTCATACAAAATGTTGAAAACCATTTCGAAATAAATTGGAATGGAAGAGAAGATGAAAAAAAATTGACTTATGGAGATGTTTTACAAAGATTTGAAAGAGAGTTTTCATGCTACAATTTTGATGTTGCTTCTGTCGACATATTACTTAACCATTTTTCTGATTACGAAAAAGAGTGTCAAAAGCTGTTAGCACATAATTTGGTTATGCCAGCGTATGAGCAGTGCGTTAAAGCAAATCACTGCTTTAATCTTCTTGATGCTAGAGGAGTTGTTTCGGTAACAGAACGGGCAGGGTATATTGTAAGAATTCGTACGCTTGCGAAAAACTGCTGTCAGAGTTGGCTCGAATCTGTAAAAAATAAGGATTAATATGCAACAGGAACTATTGTTAGAATTTTTCTCTGAAGAGATTCCAGCCAGATTTCAGAAAAAGGCTGTTTCGGATGCGAAGTTTGTTTTTGAGAAAATCTTGAACGATTACGGCGCGGAATTTTCAGCTTTGGAAAGTTATATTTCTCCGAGAAGAATAACCATCAGAGTACTACATCTTCACCCAAGCACGAAAGATTTATGCACAAAAAAAAGAGGCCCAAAAATATCAAGTTCTGAAGATGCAATAAATGGATTCATAAAATCAAATGGAAAAAGAAAAGAAGATCTATTTGAAGAGAATGGATATTATTACATAAATACCGAGGTAATGGGAGCTGATATCAAAGAAATAATGTCTGATATGATAGAGGACTTCATTGTGAATATGCCTTGGCCGAAATCTATGAGATGGTATTTGGAAGATCAAAAAACGCTAAGTGCATTTTGGGTTAGGCCGATGAGATCAATACTTTGTGTGTATAATGGCCGTGTAATCGAAACTCATATCAAGTCGTTGGGAATAACAACTTGTGATTATACATTTGGGCATAGGTTTTTATCTTCTGGCAAGATCGAAATTTCAAATTTTGATGACTACCATAACAAACTCGAGAAGAGTTACGTTATGTTGGATTTTTTTAAAAAACGTGAGTATATAGATCAAGAAATAACTCAAAAAGCTGCCTCCATGGGGCTTTGTTTAACAATCGACGAAGATCTGTTAAATGAGGTTGCAGGGCTTGTTGAATATCCATTTATTCATATTGGAACAATTGATGAGAAGTTTATGAGTTTACCATCGATCGTGCTATCAACTTCTATGAAAGTTCATCAAAAGTATTTCACTTTAACCTATCCGAATTCGGTTATCGCTCCATTTTTTGGAACAGTAACTAATGTTCCTGGTACGGAAATTATGCATATCGGATTGGATAGAGTATTGAGAGCTCGTTTGGCAGATGCTATGTTTTTTTACAAAGAGGATACGAATGTTACGCTTGAAGCATTTGCTCAAAGACTATCAAATGTTGTTTTTCATGAGAAATTGGGGTTAATGTCTCATAAGATCGACAGAATGATGTCAATTGCCAAAACGAAAGAAGAGCGTAGAGCTGTTGCACTATGTAAAGCGGATCTTTTAACTCAAATGGTTGGAGAGTTTCCGGAGCTTCAAGGGATTATGGGAGAAATTTACGCAAAAGGCCAGGATGAAGAGCTAGATGTTTGCATGGCCATTAGAGAACATTATAAACCACTAGGAGCGGGGGGCACACTACCAGGTAGCAAAATTGGAGCTAGAGTCGCCTTTTTCGATAAGCTTGATACCTTGGTCGGTTTTTTAGGTATTGGAATTTATCCGACTGGTTCTAAAGATCCTTTCGCCCTCAGAAGGGCTGCGCTCTGCATTATCAGGTTATTTTGTGATTTTGATGAAGACATTCTGGAAAATGAAAAGCTTTCTTGGTATATCGAGACACTAATAACATCGTATTCAGATCAAGGGATTGCGCTAGAACATGATACTTTAGTGGAGGTCGAAACGTTTATCACTGATAGGTTTAAGGTATATATATCAGGTAAGCTAGAGGTAGATCATGAAATTATTAAATCTGTTGTTTCTTCATTTAAATCTCTAGATTTTGATTACAAGGCTGCTGTTTTAAAAGCTAAAAGATTACTTGAATTGACGAAGCTTGACGAGTTTCAGGTTGTTAAAGAGGCATATAAGCGTGCTGCTGGAGTTTTAGGAGATTTAGAATTTTCGACTGGTTCTGTTCGTGACTTGACCTTCAAAGACGAGAGCATGATCGCTTTAAAGGACTCTGTATCAGATTTAGAAGGCAATATTTTTAATTTCGATCTATTCACAAAAGCAGCACGATCTCTGCTATCTGCCTGCGATAACGTTTTGATAAATACTAACGACGCCGAAGAAAAATCGAAAAATCTCAGACTGTTCGGGAAGTTTATTGGTTTAATAGAAAAAAACATAGGCATCCTTTAATCTTCCCCTTTTTCAAGATCCTTTCACGTGCAAGATGCTTGGGGTTGTGTAATAATATATTTGATCATTTGCAGCATTTCCGGTATTTGCCATGTTTTTTTTGGTTGATGCTTTTACCGAAACTCCATTTAAAGGGAATCCAGCTGGAGTTTGTATTATTGATGAATACCCAGATGACCATGTATTGCAAAAAATGGCGAAATACTATAACTGGTCCGAGATTGCTTTTCTAAAAAAAATGAAAGACAACAAGTTTCAAATAAGGTGGTTTTCCCCGTTAGATGAAGCGCCACTTTGTGGACATGCAACTCTTGCCGCTGCTCATATTATATTTTCTAAGCAGCTTGTTTTTGGAGATACGATAAATTTTGAACATAAAAACGGAACTCTTTTAGCAACAAAAACGAAAGAGGAAATATCAATGAATTTTCCCGCGAAGCCAGTTTGTAAATGCAAAAAAGTTCCCTTTTCCATAAAAAAAATAATTGGAATAGATGATTGTATTGAAATCATGAAAGATGACACTTTGTATATCATTGTTTTGAATTCAAAAAAAGCAGTTTTTGACATAAATCCTAATTTTTCAGAAATAGCTAAAATAGATTGCCGCGCGATCGTGATAACTGCAAAAGGAGATGAGGATTTCGATTTTTACTCTCGATATTTTGCTCCTAAAGTTGGAATATACGAAGATCCCGTTTGCGGATCTATGCACTGCAGATTGGCCTGCTATTGGAGTAAAATTATTAAAAAAAACACCTTTAAGGCATTTCAAGCATCAAAAAGATCAGGAATTTTGACCCTAGAGTTACACAATCAAATCGTGAAAATTGCCGGAAAAGCCGTTACTCTTTGCGAGATTTACGAGAATATTTAGCGTTTATGAGGAAGGAGGTAGCTCAGTTTAAGACTCGATCTATTTTCTGTAATTTGTTGCAGTTAGCTTAATTTCGAAATTTCGAAAATTCTCCAAGTTCAAACAGATATGAGAGAAAAGATGTAAAATTACTTTTCGCCATGACTCCTGCCGCATGGCCCAGCCTGAATAGGCAACCCATGCTTAAATGATTTTTGTATTTTTTTTATAATGCTTTAAGCATGATATGTATTGTTCCACGTGGAACAATTGGTTTAAAAAAAGTTTTCCAAAATTAACGTAATATTAAACTTTTTGTGATATGCTAAGCTTGTGCTTGCAAAACGAGAGAACAACTCAGGTGTTGCGGCCGGACCCGACCGGAGGTCCCCCAGTGGTGGGTGGGGGCTAGGGATGGAAT
>JAIRYO010000020.1 GCA_031267725.1 Holosporales bacterium
CTTACATATATTACCAACCCCTCTAAGTAATATTCAGAGATTGCTATATATCATGCTTAAAGCATTATAAAAAGAAGTACAAAAATCATTGGGGCATGGTTTACGGTCTATTCAGACTAGGTCGCCGAATTCATGTTATGTTTGAGTCCGGCCGAGTGGTTCAAGGTTTTAAATCAATTGTTCCACGTGGAACATTTTATGTTTGAGTCCGGCCGCCTTGTTCAAGCTTTAATATGAAAGGGTGAAGAGGTTGTTTATATACATTCTATCTAAAGGATTATAAAAAGAAATACATAAATCATTTAAGCATGGTTTACGATCTATCCAGGTTGGGCCGCCGGGTTTGAGGCCGGGCCGGATAGGTTCACATAATTTGAGACGAAACAGAAGTTTCTTGAACTCTGGTAAACCCCAGTTTCACATAAGAGCACCATTTTTTATAAGGTTATTAAGCTCTAACAAATCTCTTCTTAAAGAGACACTTCTTTAGTGGTTCCAAGAATACCTTCTTCACAGCTTTCCGCTAAATTTTTCCTCCATTATACGAAAGTGGGGTTAATTAGTTGTTAACAAATTAAAAGAAATGCACAGAAAAATGAGGTAACGGAAAAGTATCAACATTCATACTAAATTTATTAACATACTTAACAGGTTGTTAACATTATGTTGATAACGATAAAACACACTGGGATTTCAGGAAAAAATCTGTTTAAAAAAAAGTGAACAAAAGTCATTCACACAATTCCATCATACAACTACTAAAACCATTCTAAATAATACTTAATTATGTTATCTAATCTGAACACTTCTCCAAATCACTCTTAATCCGTCCAATTTTCCTTCCAATATTATGATATTCCTCTATTGCTTCATTAAGAATATATTCGATTTCTTTTTTTTCTGAAAAATTCTCTGAAGTAGTAAGCGCTTTCTCAACTGAACGAATTACATCTAATAGAATTTCTCTTCCACGTTCATAAGAAAAATCAAGTTCATAAGCATCAATATCTTTTTTCAGGTTCAATAAAGTTTCATATTCTAAGCTTTTCTTATCCAAAACGGAAATAACACTAAAGATGCCATTTTCCAATTGAGAATAAGCTTGATTCAGATCATTTCTAGAAAAACTTTCATCCGCCATCTTAATTTGAACCTTAGAATACTCAACAAGTTCGAGCATATCTTGTTTACAACGACAAACTTTTCTCAACAAATATTGATTTTCATAAACCTTTGAAAGTACATCAGTAATAAATGGATAAGACTCACGAATTAATTTTTCAATTTCCTCTTTTTGTTCTTCTGTCATAATTGAAGTATTTTCCAAAAACTCTTTTTTCAAGTAAAGATCTTCAGCAATAAATTCCAATTTTTCATAAAACTCCGAATTTTCATCAAGTATATACAAAAGATTAGAAACAACGCCAAAAAGTTGTGGTAACTCATCTCTAACATTCGAAAAATCCCCATAAATAACCTCAAACATCGAATCAATTTTTTCAGAAATCACCTCTCCCCTACACCTACATTCTTTGTCCAAAATCGACGAAGCAAAAAGGTTTCCAACAAAGGTAGATATAGCAAAAATCACGAATAAACTTCTTTTCATGACTGATCCAACACACAATACCAACTAATATGATCTTACTTAGAAAGATTTAAAAAACAGTTAATTGTAAAAAATTATTCTCTATTCTTTCTACCTACGGCTATTTTTCTAGACATAAACAAAACAACAAGAGAAACTCCTGCAAAAACCGAACTCACTATAAAAGAATGACGAAGAGAAAAGCTATCAGCTACATGGCCAATAATCATTCCTCCACTTAGAAGTGATAATGCGCATATGAAGTTAAATATTCCAATTCCAGTTCCCCTAAGATCTTCAGGAACTATATCTATAATTTTCGCATGAAATATACTTTGAGAAATTCCAATATACGCTCCTAAAAACATCAAAGCAATTACCATGGTTAACATGGTATTTCCAAAAATAAACAATATATCCGACAACAAAAAACTTGCTATTCCAAATATGATAACCATATCTCTATTCTTAAATTTATCCGATAATACCCCAGCCAAAAATGAAACAACAGTATTCGATAATTGATAACAAAACATACAAATCGGTGCTAAGTATCCTGGAAGTTCTAGGGTTGACACAACATAAAGTATTACAATTGATTCTCCAACTTTCGATATCATATAGGTGCAAGCTCCACCAATCAATAACCAATATTCAAAACCGAGACTTTTTATATCATCTATTGATATCTTCCTATACTTTTTAACATCTTTAGTAGATGAGTAATTTGAAACTCTTTTCTTATCTTTAATAAAAAATACTATAACAAATACAGCAATCAACGACGGAATAGAGGCTATCCAAAACACAAATGGATAATCTCCATCAGAAAGTTTTAACAGAATAGCAGCTAAAACTGAACCAAATATCGATCCAAAAGCAGCAGAAGATTGCCTTATACCAAAACAGGTTGCCTTTTTGTCAGCAGGTGCCCAATCACCAACCATCGCATCTCTAGGAGTTGCTTGAAGTCCATTTCCAAACCTTTCAAGAACTTTCGTTTGAAACAATGACCAAAAGTTAGTTGATATAGCTTCTAGTGGCTTAGCTATGAATAAAAGAACTGCGCCAATTAAAAATATAAATTTTCTATTGGTAAAGAAGTCACTCATTATCCCGGAAAAAACCTTGGTTATAAATGAAATTGATTCTACAGCCCCATCCAATAAACCTATCTTTGAAAAATCTATACCTAGTTTATCGTGAAGATATATTCCAAAAATGCTAAACACCATCAAAGTTGAGGTATTTAACAAAAATGAAACAAGCCCAATTGCTTTTATGGTATTGGGTATTTCTGAAAACATTCTAATCATAAATTCCTTAATTTCAATTTTCAACGTTTAATCAGAAAACGCATTATATTTAAGTTAATTCGAAAATCTTTACATTAACCATCAAAAAAGGCAATAATAATTTACAATACAAAAAAGACTTATGCTAGTATACGAGGGGTGCTTGTACCCGGTTTGGTATCGACTATGAATAAGGTAGGCTTTATAATATCCAGTTTTGCAATAGCTATAGCTTGCTTAATTGGATACAAATTTTGCTTTGATAAAGAGGAATGTATACTTTTAAACGGAAACGTAGAAGTTTGCGACATAAGTCTTGCTTTTAGGACCTCCGGACGAATAAGTTCAATAATGGTTAACGAAGGAGATAAAATCAAAAAAGGTGATGTTCTGGCTTCATTAGATAAAGACACCTTTCTGGTAAAGGTTAAATATTCAAATGCCAAACTAAATGAGGAAGAAGTTAATTTTGAAAATGCTAAACAAAATTACAAAAGAAACAAGGAATTATTCGCAAAGAATAGTGTTTCCGAAAAGATCTATGAAGACTCAAAAGCGGCATATGAAGTTTCTGTTGCTAAAGCAAATGCTGCAAGAGCCATGTGTGAGTATACCAAAATTGAAATGCAAGATGCAAATTTGATATCTCCAGTTGACGGAATCGTTTTAACAAAAAATATAGAGCTTGGAGAAATGATATCCTCTGGAATTGCAGCATTCTCGATAATGCCGGATACTCAAACAAAAATAAAAACTTTTGCTGGTGAGGAAATTTTATCAAAGATTAAGTATGGAGACACAGTATACGTTAAAATCGAAACTATGCCGGAAAAAAAGTTTAAGGGTCACATTGGATTTATATCGCCTGAAGCGGAGTTTACTCCTAAAAACATCGAAACAAAGGAACTTAGAACTTGTCTTATGTATAGAGTTACAATTATAGTTGACGAGCCTGCTTTGGAACTGAAGCAAGGTATGCCAGTTACCGTAAGTTATGATGAATGATCGAGATTCGAAACTTAACAAAGAAATTCAATAAAGGGACATTAACGGCTCTCGATGATGTTTCATGTAGAATTGAAAGTAATAAAATTGTTGGTTTTATCGGTCCTGACGGATCTGGAAAGACAACGCTTCTTCGTATAGTTGCAGGGATTCTGACTCCAAATTTTGGAGATGTGTTGATAAACAGCAAAAAACTCGACGTATACTCTAAACACAATTTAGAGGATCTTTCAATCGATGACTTTCAAAACATGATCTCATATATGCCACAGAAGTTTGGTCTGTATGAAGATTTATCCATCATAGAAAATCTTAACTTATATGCTCAGCTTCATAATATTAAAGGAGAAATTAGGCAGAAAGCGTTTGATGAAGTTTTAGAAATGACTAAACTTAAAAATTTTAAAAATAGACTAGCTGGAAACCTATCAGGTGGAATGAAACAAAAGTTAGGGCTTGCATGCTCACTTTTAAAAAAACCAAAAATACTTATCTTAGATGAGCCATCAGTCGGAGTAGATCCAATTTCAAGACGAGATCTAATTGCTATGGTTAATTCAATGCTTGATAAAGATACAACTGTCTTATGGAGCACTGCTTATTTGGATGAAGCTGAGGAGTTGGATCACGTAATACTGCTAAATAATGGAAAAGTAAGTTTTGAAGGAAATCCGAAAGAAGCCATAAACGGAGTTAGAGGTAGAGTATATCTATTTCAAGAAATAACCGAGAAAAGACGCTTTTTTTCATCAGAACTAATGAAGAAAGATGGAGTTATAGATTCAATTATTCGTGGAAACAGCGTCAAATTTTTGATAAAAAATCGAGATATCAAAGACATATATACCGACATGAAGTCAGAATTTACAGACATAAAAGTGCCAAATCTAATAACACCAAGCTTTGAAGATGCTTGCGTCGATATCTTAGGTGGTTTGACAGAAAAAGAATCTCCAGTTTCTCAATATATAGAAAGCCTTTCTTTTTCAGGTAAAGAGAACGTTGTTGAAGCGATAAACTTGACGAAAAAATTCGGAGATTTTACAGCTGTGGATAATGTTTCGTTTTCAGTAAAGTCAGGAAAAATTTTTGGATTACTTGGCCCAAATGGAAGTGGAAAATCAACAACGTTCAGGATTCTTTGCGGGCTTTTAAGACAAACTTCCGGAACTGCAAAGATATCTGGAATAGATATAGCTAACATGGGAAGTGACGCGAAAATGAACATCGGATACATGGCTCAGAAATTTTCTTTGTACTCGATTCTTTCTGTTCGTCAGAATTTAGAGTTTTTTTCTGGAGCATATAGAATAAAGGATAAACAACGAAAAAAAGCTGTCGATAGCATGATCAGCATTTTTCAATTTGAGCATATTCAAAATATGAATGCAGAAATCCTTTCTTTAGGTTTTAAGCAAAGGTTGGCACTAGCGTGTGCTATTATGCATAAGCCCCAAGTTTTATTTCTTGATGAGCCAACATCCGGAGTTGATCCTATAACAAGAAAAGAGTTTTGGATGCATATAAATTCCATGGTATCACACGGAGTTAGCGTGGTTGTTACAACGCATTTTATGGATGAAGCAGAAAACTGCGATGAAATAGCCTTAGTTTACCGTGGCAAAATAAGAGCTATTGGATCCCCAGATGAGCTGAAGAGGTTGTGTATTGGAGAAGAAAATCCAACGTTAGAACAGGCGTTTTCAAAGATCGTTGAAACAGCGAATCGAAACGATGAACAATTCACGAAAGTTTTTAAAGAGTAATCGTATTATGAATGTAAATACAATAAAAGCGTTGATTAGTAAAGAGTTTAAACAAATTAAAAGAGACGTTAGTAGTGTTTTAGTAGCATTCATAATGCCATTAATACTAATCATAATTTATGGTTATGGAGTTTCATTTGATATAAAACACATAAGAGTAGATTTGGTTCAGCAAGATTCAGGAAAATTGTCAAAAGACCTCATTGATGTATACACGCATTCCGAATATTTTGATGTTGATGTATCTCATTCAACTCAAGAAGCAAAAGGAAATATGGAGTCTGGAAAAACGATGGGGACAATCGTAATTCCAGAAGGATTTTCAAAAAAAGTACAAAATGGACAAAAAGCAGAAATCCAAATTATTAGCGATGGAACAGATCCAAACACAGCGGCTTATATCGAAGGATACGCAAGTGGTGTATTCGATAAATATATCAAATCTTTAAATGGTAGAAAAAGCGGTACATTGAATATTATAAATAGGCTCTGGTTTAATCCAACAACGGAGTCTATTCATTTTATGATGTCCGGTGCATTAACTATGATTCTCTCAATAGTTGGTACGTTTTTAACTTCGCTCGTTGTTGCTAAAGAATGGGAAAGGGGGACAATGGAAGCCATGATCGCAACTCCTATCTCTATCAATGAGATTATAATCTCGAAAATAATTCCATATTTCGGATTGTGCGTTATCTCACTTGTATTTTCGCTTCTCTATGCTAGGTTAGCATTCAACATGCCGTTCGAAGGATCGATTTTTTCAATGACGCTTGTCTCTTCAATGTTTATCTCTGTTTCCTTGATAATAGGGCTCATAATTTCAACAGTTGCAAAAGATCAATTTGTCGCAGCAATGCTGGCTGTAATGGTAACGTTTCTACCAACAATGATGCTATCCGGTTTTGTTTTTGAGATAAAAAGTATGCCAGATTGGTTGCAGATTTTTTCATATATGTTTCCGGCAAAGTATTATGTTTCAAGTGTAAGAACGATATGTTTAGTCGGAGATATCTTTAAGGTTATTCTAAAAGATGCAGCGATTTTAGGGGGGATGGCCTTTGCTTTACTTTTTGTTTTAAAAAGAAAACTTAAAAAAAACGTTGAATGAACTCACTGACGCTTTATAAATTTCAAAAAATTTATGCAACGTTTAGTGCCAAGTAAAGCTTTCTCTATAATTCTAGTTTTAAAAGAGATCTGTATACGTTAAGCATTATAAAAAGAAATATAGAAATGGCTACTTATAACTATAACCGCCATAATTACCATAACTACTATAAGTGTTCCCTTTTCCATAAGTGCTTCCATAGGTACTTCCATAAGTGTTCCCTTTTCCATAAGTGCTTCCATAAGTACTACTATAAGTGTTCCCTTTTCCATAAGTATTCATATTCGCCATCTTATATTTTTGCTCTTCCCTAATTTGATCTGCTTTTTTTTGAATATTTTTTCTATCCGATAGTGATAAAGTTTTTGTATCTAGTAGCCTGGTTGAGGCGTTAGTTTTTAATTGTTCTCTGCTAGTTAAGTCTCCTGGAGTTCCAAAAGAACTTGAGTTTTTTAACGTAAGCTCTCCTTTCTTAGCGACATTTGCCGCTTCTGATACTGTTGATGATAACCCCTTAATAAAATTTCCAACTTTAGTTATTGTTTTAGCTAATTTGAAATTCATGGTCTTGCCCGTACTTTCTGAATTGAAAAGTACCCAAAATATAGAAAAAATCAAAATATTTTTTTTCATCTTAAAATATCCTCTCGTATAGTCAATACAATATCAGTTTAATAAAAAAAAGTTAAAAACAAGTTAATTAATAACCATTATTTCAAATTCTGAAAAGTTGATATTAGAAACGATCGATAACTCTCTCGGCGTTCCTGCATAACTAACTTCAACCCAAAGTAAATAGAATGTTTAAAGTTACTATATGTTTTCTTAATTTATATTTTGGAATTTTTTATTACTCAATTCTATTAGCTTTGAATTTTCACGTCTTTACTTCAAAATCCATTTGTGGATTAACTTACCCTGCTTATATCTTTTCTCTAGAAATTGTGCAAGAATGCATAATACAAAATTGTTAAATTCTTTGCGCAATGACAAAATTTACCCTAATGTTTCCCTTAGTATTTCATTGATTTTTTCTGGATTTCCTTTTCCTTGAAGTCTTTTCATTGTTTCTCCAACAAAAAATCCGAACAACTGAATTTTCCCGGCTTTATATTGCTCAGCCAAGGTTGGATTATCCTTTATAACCTGTTCGATTATAGACTTTATAGTGGATTCATCCTGAATCTGAATGAGTGATAGATCCTGCACTATTTTTGCAGGAGGATCACCATTTTTAATCATTTCGACAAAAACGGTTTTTGCTATTTTGCCAGAGATTGTTTTTTCGATAATCAAATCTACCAACTCAGCAATATATCTGATCGGAAATCCGAGAGAATTTATCGTCTTTTCTTCTTTGTTTAGTACAGCAAAAAGCTCACAAATCATCCAATTTGAAATCAGTTTTGCAGATTCGATAGGTTTAAATTTGGAAGATAATACCGCTTCCTCAAAAAGTAATGCGGTTTGTTTATCCTCAATCAAGACATCTATGTCGGATCCGGATAGTCCATAATCATTTAGAAATCTTTCACGTTTTATATCGGGGAGCTCAGGCATTTCACTTTTGAGTTTATTGATTCTATCGTCTGTTAAAATAACTGATTTCAAATCTGGATCCGGAAAGTATCTGTAGTCTGCAGCATTTTCCTTGGATCTCATTGATCTGGTTTCTGTTAAGTTTGAATCAAATAACCTTGTTTCCTGCGTTATTTTTTCTCCAGATTCAATCGTTATTATCTGTCTTTCGATTTCGTAATCAATTGCTTGCCCTAAAAATCTTATAGAATTTATATTCTTGATTTCTATTCGAGAACCTAAGGAATCGCCAGGCTTTCTTATAGAAACGTTTGCATCCACTCTGAGGTTTCCCTGCTCCATATTGCAATCGCAGGCTCCTATATATCTTAGGATCATTCGGAGCTTTTTGACATATTGTATAGCTTCATAAGAGGATCTCATATCTGGTTTGGAAACGATCTCCATAAGCGGAACTCCAGACCTATTCAAATCAACGTATGAAAATTCGGAAGAGAGATCATGAATGCTTTTTCCGGCATCTTGCTCCACATGAATTCTTTCAATATTTACCGTCTTTTTTCCTCCATTTTGAAGAGATATGTCAATATGCCCATCAGTTACTATCGGATAATAAAATTGAGAAATTTGATAACCCGACGGTAGATCCGGATAAAAATAATTTTTTCTGTCGAATCTCGACATTTTGTTTATCGTTCCGTTAATTCCAAAACCCGACTTTATAGCTTGATCAATCGCGTTTTCATTTAATGTAGGGAGCATTCCCGGCATTGCAGCATCATAAAAGCTCACTTGGGTATTAGGATCATTTCCAAACCCTGTTGAGCTTCTGCTAAATAATTTAGACTTTGTTGAAATTTGGGCATGAACCTCGAGCCCTATAATGGCTTCCCATCCTTTTACTAAATTATCCACGAACTCCTCTTATAAACAATAATTACCATATCCAAAATTTTTGCGCTAAAATAAAGTTAACGCTAATCAACAGCAATACATAAAGCCTAATGCTAATTTAACAGATGTTAAAATGTTTGTATAGTCTGCAGTAGGAGGGGAAACTAATCTCAGATTCTTATTAATGTGAAACCTTAAAATGCAAGCATTGTTCCCCTCGTTGATATAACGCAATTTCCAGAAACGTAGGTAAATTCTTTTTCGTGCTTTATGTTTGCAAGTCCGCCATTACATAAAGAAGCTCTAGATCCCACAAGATTTACCTTTTCCATTCTTCGACTCCAATACGCTGCCAGCTTTGCGTTTGATATAGGGGTTATTATATCAGAAAAAACCCCTAATTTCGGAGCAAAGACTTTGACACAAAAATCATAAGCTACATCGGTTTCATAATGAGTATCTGCAGTTATTATGAACGAGTTATACCTCATTCCGGAAAGGATATCCATGTTCGGAGCTAAGTTTACAAGACGTTTAGGGCTCCGTATTTCAACTATCAGATCGTCTTTACTTTCTGCTATCGAAACTATTATTTCGTCATTCAATGCTGAATCTAAATTAACTGGCATAGTAACCTTATCCAAAACCACAGTTGAAAAACGAATTTTTACCTCTCCAGAATCACAGAGGCTCGTTGAAAAAATTCTAATTCCAGAAATTATGTTAAATTCCTTTTTCCCCATCTTCTCATTTATGGCTTTTGCTGCCGCAAAAAGACCGTTACCAAAATAGAGACCTTTTACCTTTGGAGTAAAGCACATCGATTCAAAATCTCCGTTTTCTAGCTCTTTTATGAATATTGTCTCCGGAGTGTTTATTTCCATAGCAACGTCCTGAAGAAGTTTTTCATTATCAAAATTGTTAACAAAAAATATAGCTGACGGAATTCCTTGAAATGAATCACTACTGAATGTATCTACTATCCAAAAATCTGTCGCCATAAAAACTCCCAGTCTACAATGAAAAAGATTGTCTCAAAATTCAAAATTAATATCAATGAATTTTCGGGTAATTTGTCTATCTTCACATAGTTTGAGACAAATGAGGTGGAATTCCCTTCTCTCTATGAATAACTCTAAATTCTGCCACTTCTAGCCTGAATAGGGAATAAACCATGCCTCAGGGATTTGTGTATTTTTTTATATTTCCTACACCTCCCCACTTCTTTAATGTTCCACGTGGAACATTTATGTTTTCGCTGAAGCAATAACGCAAAGTATTTCGCGTATTTACCTGAGTTATCAACGCTTTCCTGATCTCGGGATGTCAAAATTGGTGACGTCAATGAAGTTTTATGATATCCTGGAGAGAATGTAAAGGTTGTTAAATAAGGAGAAGGAAAAGCGTGGAAGTTACGGTTAACGAAAATAACATAGAGCAAGCGTTAAGAGTGCTTAAGAAGAAGTTACAGAGGGAGGGAGTTTATAGGGACATGAAGATTCATAGACATTTTGAAAAGCCTTCGCAGAAGAAGGCGCGTAAGCGCAGTGAGTCGTTAAAAAGGACAATAAAGCTTTCCAGGAGAAGGGCTACCGTTGAGGGGTATTAATAATTATTTTTAGCCTTATGTGTGAAATTAGGTCATGAACACCTTAGATAAAACGTATAATCCTGCTCTATTTGAAAAAGAAGTTTACCAAAATGCGCTGGAAAGTTTTTCTCCCACCGGGATAGGAAGGGCTTTTGTTATCCTGATGCCGCCCCCGAATGTAACGGGAAGACTGCATGTCGGGCATGCGTTGACCTATACACTTCAGGACATTTTAGTTAGGTATTACAGGCAAAGTGGATTTGATACTCTCTGGCAACCTGGAATAGATCACGCCGGGATAGCGACACAGATGGTTGTATCAAAAAAGCTAGAAGCTGATGGAGTTAATGTTGAGTCTTTATCTAGGGAAGAACTAGTTAAAGCGATATGGAAATGGAAAGAAGAATCTGGTGGAGAAATTTTTGAACAACAAAAAGCCCTTGGTTGCTCTGCGCCTTGGCACTTATCAAGATTTACAATGGATGAGGAGTTTTGCAAGGCCGTAAACGAAGTTTTTGTTACGCTATACAAAGGCGGCTTGATATTTCGATCTAAACGACTTGTAAATTGGGACACGAAATTTAAAACTGCTATCTCTGATTTGGAGATACAAACCAGAGAAGAAAAGGGAACTCTCTGGTATATAAAATATAAAATTTTGGAATCGAATGAATTTGTAACAGTTGCTACAACGAGGCCGGAAACGATGTTTGGAGATATGGCAATTGCTGTTCACCCAGAAGATGATAGGTATAGACATATCGTTGGGAAGATGGCAAGTATACCTTACACTGATCGGATCATACCTGTCATATCAGATGAACACGCTGATATGACAAAAGGGACTGGCTGTGTCAAGATAACTCCGGCTCATGATTATGATGATTTTGCGGTCGGAAAGAGGCATGGCCTTGATATGATCACGGTGCTCGATGAGGAAGGACACATGATGCCAGAATATGTTCCTGAATTTTTAAAAGGGCTGTACCTAAAAAAAGCTAGAAAAATTCTTGTTGAAAAATTTAAGGAAGATGACCTTTTGGTTAAAGAAGAGGAAATACTGCATTTCGTTCCGTATGGAGATCGTTCCGGAACTGTTATTGAGCCGCGTCTGACGAATCAGTGGTTCCTGAATGCGAAGGAGTTATCTGAAGACGCGATAAAAGTTGTCGAAAACGGAGAGGTTAAATTTTATCCGGAAAAATGGAAAAACACTTACTTCGATTGGATGAAAAATATAGAGCCATGGTGTATCTCAAGACAGATAGTTTGGGGGCATAGAATTCCCGCTTGGTATGGACCAAATGGAGAGATTTTTGTGGAAAGAAGTGAAGAAGAGGCAATTATTGAAGCTGAAAAATTTGGTATTAAGAAAGATCGATTGCGCCAAGAAACGGACGTTTTGGATACTTGGTTTTCATCAGCGCTCTGGCCATTCGTAACACTTGGATGGCCAAAAGCGACAAAGGAATTGGAAAAATATTACCCTACAAGCACTTTGGTTACGGGGTTTGATATCATATTCTTTTGGGTAGCGAGGATGATAATGATGAGCTTATATTTTATGAAAAGGATTCCGTTTCAAGACATATATATACACGCTTTAGTGCGAGACGATAAGGGGCAGAAGATGTCTAAATCTAAGGGGAACGTTATTGATCCTTTAGAAATGATGAACGAATTTGGAACAGATGCGTTAAGGTTTACGTTGGCATCACTTTCAACTCCTGGTCGTGATATCAGATTAGGAAAAGAGCAAATCAAAATTAATAGGAATTTCATAACTAAAATTTGGAATGCGGCTAGGTTTTTGCAATCCAAAGGGATTTTTGATAAGGGGCTATCAAAGCTTATTATAACGAGCAAATTAGGCAACTGGATAGTTGCAAAATTAAAAAAAATTCAAGCGGAAATTAATCAAAATATAAGAGACTATCGCTTTGATTATGCTGCAAAAAATATACAATTTTTTTTAAGAGAAGAGTTCTGTGATTTTTTTATTGAAGCTTTAAAATTTCAGGAAGATGAGGATATAAAAAATATTGCCGGCTCCGTGTTTGCGGAGTTTTTAAAAATTTCAAATCCCTTTATTCCGTTCGTGACTGATCATTTATCCAAAGTTTTAGATATTTGTGATGTCCTTGTTTTAAGACCGGATATGGATTTGGGATTGCTACAGATATCTGAGAAACAAGAGAAAGAAGTTGACGATTTTGTTGAGCTGATTCATAACATTAGATCCGAGAAGCACATAAACGGAGTTGATAGTGAAAAATACCTGCTACTTAGGAGTAGACTAGACAATTGGGAGGGAGAACTCAAACGATTCATAGGGATTGTAAGATAATCCATTTATGTAATCCGTTCACAAGAAAAAGTAATTTTGCGCCGTTGCAGCAGAGTAAGATTTACGCTCTATTCAGGTTGCGCTATGCCGCTTTTATGGCTATTAATAGATAAAACTAATTTCACCTCTTTTGTCTCAAACTATGTGAACTTATACATACAGAAGCAACTGGTGTTTGTTTATGAAATTTGATAACATGAAGAGATCGCTTTTGTATAATAAACACAATGAATCAATTTAGGAAAACTAAAATAGTTGCCACATTAGGACCATCTAGTAGTTCCGAGGTTATGATAAAAAAGCTGGCTTTGGCTGGGGCTAACGTTTTTAGATTAAATTTTTCACATGGAACGTGTGAAGTCCATAAGCAAAATGCTAAAATAATAAGAAAAATTGAAGAAGAAATTGGGCTTCCGATTGGAATAATGATGGATATACAAGGGCCAAAGATAAGAATCGGAATGTTTGAAGATGGAAGTGTTTTGCTAGAACAGGGCGCGAAATTTATTTTTGACTTGGATACAAAATTCGGAAACTTGAAGCGCGTATCTCTTCCGCATCCGGAAATATTTGCTGTTCTCGAGCCGGGAAACGATTTACTGCTTGATGATGGAAAAATAAAATTAAGAATCCTTAATAAGGACGAAAAAATGATAGAGACCAAAGTCATCGATGGGGGAGTTTTATCAAACAGAAAAGGTCTTAATATTCCAAATGTACTTTTACCGCTGGATGTTTTTACGGAAAAAGATAAAAAAGATATTGCTGTCATTGATGAAATAGATGCGGATTGGCTAGCAGTTTCCTTTGTTCAAACGGTAAACGATGTTTTATATGCTAAAAAATCCTTAACCTATAAGGTTCCAATTGTTGCAAAAATAGAAAAACCATTAGCGGTTCAACACATAGACTCGATATTGAAGGAATCGGATGCAATAATGATTGCTCGTGGAGATTTGGGGGTGGAGTTGCCATATGAATCTATTCCTGGAATTCAAAAGGAATTGATAAACAAGGCTAGATTTCATAGAAAACCTGTTATAGTTGCAACGCAGATGCTTGAATCAATGACATCTTGTTATATTCCGACAAGAGCAGAAGTTTCAGATGTTGCTTTTGCCGTAGCGAGTGGAGCTGATGCGCTCATGCTATCCGCAGAAAGCGCGAGCGGAGATTTTCCTGAAGAGTCCGTTAAAACAATGGTTAAAGTTATAGAAAAAACGGAAAAGGACAATTTAGACTTTTTCGATAAAAATTTCGAAAACTTAACTGCCATATCAGAATCAGTGGAGAAATCTGTTAAAATAGAAAAAATGAAAATGGTTGCGGTTTTTGTAAAATCCGAGGGGGATATCATAGATATTTCAAATGCTCGACCAAAGGCCGATATAATTGCATTTATCCAAAGTCTAAGAACCATGAGACGACTTTGCTTGGTTTGGGGCGTCAGGTCGATTCTTATAAATGAGGGACTTGACTTCCTTCAGATAGGGCAAATTGTTGCGCAAAAATCTTTTGGCGAAAAATGTAAGATAAACAGTGGAGATAAGATAGCAATTGTTTCTGAAATTCCTTTCGGCCGCTCGGGAAAATCCAATATGCTTCATATATATGAAGTTGATCAAAACTCCCCTTTATAGGAAAAATTCTCCGCTAAGAAATTGCCTTGTATACCTTCATATAGTTTGAGACAAAAGCTGTGGAATTAGTTTTATCTATTAATAACATGACTCCAGCATGACCCAGTCTGAATAGACAGTAAACCATACTTCAATGATTCGTGTATTTATTAGACTTCTTTCGAAACAGAGATTGAGATACGAGAAGATATCAAGATTATCGGAGGAAGAGTTTCATAGGTTAACAGGTATAAAGCCCTTAACATTTGAGCATATGGTTGGGATATTGAAGGTTACAAATAGTAAGAAGTATTACCGATAAATACAGGAATAGGAGAAGA
>JAIRYO010000056.1 GCA_031267725.1 Holosporales bacterium
GAAGACATACAAGTTTTGCATCAGTTTTGGTTTCTCCAGAAATTAATGATACGATAAAAATCGAAATAAGTGATTCTGATCTTCGAATAGATGTTTATCGAGCTTCTGGAGCGGGTGGACAGCATGTTAATAAAACGGAAAGTGCGGTCAGGATAACTCATATTCCGTCTGGGATTGTAGCCTCATCTCAGATTGATAGATCTCAACACAGAAATAAAGAAATTGCCATGAATATGCTAAAGTCAAAGTTGTACGCTAAAAAATTAAAAGAACAAGAAGAGGCGTTGAGCGCATCGCAAAATAAGGCCGATATATCTTGGGGAAATCAGATAAGATCATACGTTCTTCAACCATATCAAATGGTTAAAGATACGCGAACCGGTGTTGAGAAAGGGAATACGGCGGCAGTTCTCGATGGAGAAATAAGTGAATTCCTTGAAGCTGCGATTTCTAAGTTGTAGTTTAATACGTCTAACTTTCGTTAGGGGTTAATAGAAGGTCGTTGCTTACTAGAATGGCGCAGCAGCTGAGGTTTTAAAGAAAAAAGTCTCTAGAATAAGTACTTGTTATACCCCCACTTTCACATAAGAAGCTGGGAAAAGTTTAGTGGGAAGGTATGAAGAAGGTATTCTTGGAACCAGTAAAGAAGTATCTCCTTAAAAAGAGATTTGTTATAGCTTAATAACTTTACAAAAAATGGGGCTCTTATGTGAAACTGGGGCTGAATAAACTATTCAGCTGATATCAGACATTAATGTTTCACGTGGAACAATACGTATCCTGTTTAAAGCTTCGTAAAGAAATACACAAATCATTTAGCATAGTTTAGTCTATCCAGGCTGGGCCATGGCGGAGTCATGGCTGCTCATAGATGAAAAGTAATTCCGCTTCTTTTGTCTCGCATCTGTTTGAATTTATAAAAATCGTACCAGCAGTATAGAGGCAAGAATCGATGGAATAAAAGGGAATTTTTTGGACTTAAATAACAAAGAGGTTAATACCCCAAACATTCCACAAAGCAGTATAAATAATGGCCAATTTTTTTGATTTAATAATAATGAAACGGAAAACCCTATCACATAATCTGCTGAGCCAAAGGCTTGTTTTCTCTTCACTATAAAATACAAAATTCCGATTATTAAAAATATAAAAAATGGAATAAAACAACATTTTCGCTCATTAAAAAATATCAAAGCGCAACCCGATAAAAACCCGATTATGGAAAGCAAATCAACTGCCTTCTTTCTTAGATCCTGAATAACCAGAAGGAATCCGAAAACGATCGTAACTAGGTGATATACTATCTTAAATGACATAAAGTATTATAAACTTCTCGAGCCTTATATGAAGATCTGACGAGTGGGCCTGAAACAACTTTGATTCCTTTTTTCTCTCCATATTCTTTATATTCTTCAAATTCTTCTGCTGAAACATAGCGAACAACTGGGTAATGAGAAGTCGAGGGGGTTAAGTATTGACCTATAGCCATAATATCAACCCGAGCATCTATAGCATCAGATATTAGCTCGAAAACATCAGATTTTTTTTCGCCGACTCCAATCATTATTCCCGTCTTTGTTATCATGTCTGGTTTAATTTTTTTGATTTTTTTTAAAAAATCCAAAGAGATGTCATAATCCGCTGGTTTCTTTTTCACGATCTTATGAAGCTTTCTCACAACCTCCATATTATGCCCGAAAACATCAGGAGCTGCATCAACTATCGTTTTTATCGCCATTTCATCCCCTTTGAAATCAGGAGTCAATATTTCAATTTTTGTTTCTTGATTCAAATTTTTTATCGTTTTAATAACTTTTGAAAAGTGAGAAGCGCCTCCATCTTTCAAGTCGTCGCGAGTAACGGAAGTTATAACTGCATATTTTATATCCAGCTCCTTAATTGCTTCCGCAATTTTATTTGGCTCCCTTTCATCTAGCGCTAGAGGGGTGCCTTTTTTTATATTGCAAAATCCACATCTACGAGTGCATATGTTTCCAAATATAAGAAATGTAGCGGTTTTGTTTTTCCAACATTCTGAAATATTAGGACACAGCGCTTCTTCACAAACTGTGTAAACATCGCGATTTTTTACTACCTTTAAGGTTTCTGAAAATTCCTTTGAAGATGGATATTTTGCCTTGATCCAATCTGGTCGTTTTAATATTTCTTTATTTTCCATTTTTTATAAATTCCCTTATAAGGTTGAGGCAACTTTCGAAAAGCATATCATCAATTCCTCCAAATTGCACAAAATCAGCCCTTCCTCCCGCTTTGATCTTTAGATTTAGCGAGTTTTTTAAGTGGAGAAACAGATCATTAGCATCAAATTTTGAAAAAATACTCTGGGAAACGAAGATACAAATAGACGTTTTAGCGCTTTTAGAGTTTTTATTTCCAATGAATAAGCAAGTTCTTCCAACAGTTTTTTTTTCGTTATCTATAATGTTTAGAAAAATTTTATGATCAATGTCGTTAACAAACGTATATTTAAAATCAATATCTTCAAGTTTTTCAGATTGAAATCTTATACTGTCTAGAAAATTTTTAGTCTTCAATTCAGAAAGTTCTCTTTCTAAAAGTTTGATTTTTTGATTATAATCTTCGATCTTCTGCGCACTATTTTGACATTCTTCTTCAAAATAGTTTTGTAATGCTCTCCCGGTTATGGCCTCTATCCTTTTTACGCCAGAGCCAATTGATGAAAAAGAAATTATCTTAAAGACGCCAATTTGTGAGGTATTCGAGATGTGTTCACCACTGCAAAGCTCGGTTGAGATTCCATCTCCAATTGTTACCACTCTGACTTCTTCTGGATATTTTTCTCCGAACAGAGCGATAGCTCCAGATTTTTTTGCCATCTCAAGTGGCATAACTCTAGTGTTAACTTTGAGCATACTATCGATTATACTAAGAACATTTTTTTCAACGGTATCAATTTGATTCTTATCGATCGCTTCGTTGTGAATAAAATCAAAACGCAGTTTTTCATTTGTAACCAGAGATCCCCTTTGCGCGACATGATTCCCCAAAACTTTTTTTAACACGGTTTGTAAAATGTGAGTTGCTGTATGATTCTTGGAACACGAAAGCCTTTTTTCCGAATCTATTTCGAGAAAAACATGATCTCCTAGCTTAAAATTTCCGGAATTTATAACACAGTCGTGAAGCACAATCCCTTCTATGATCTTTGTATCAATAACTTCTGCAATTCCGTTGTCAGATTTAATCCAACCGGAGTCTCCAATTTGTCCTCCAGATTCCGCATAAAAAGGAGTTTTTTTTGTAATAAGAAAAACCTTTTCTGAACTATTTACAGTAACGACATTTTGGTTCTCCCTAACAATTGCTAAAATTTCGGAATTTAGAGAATTTGTAGATCTTATAAATTCTGTTGCTCCAACTTTTTGAAAAATATCGAACCAAATTTTGTC
Source organism: Holosporales bacterium (assembly GCA_031267725.1). Lineage (GTDB taxonomy): Bacteria > Pseudomonadota > Alphaproteobacteria > RUG11792 > RUG11792 > JAIRYO01. The sequence continues at coordinate 3,432 of JAIRYO010000056.1, forward strand.
GACAAATGAATCGCCCGTACCAATCCAAGCTTTTTTAGATAACTCTTTTTGTTTTACCGCTATTTTTCCGAATTCAGCTTCATTCACCTCCTTTCCCTCAGTCTTTAAGATATCTTGTGTTAGATCAAAGGGAAATCCGTATGTATCATAAAGTTTATATGCAACATCAGCTGGGAAAACATTGGAAGAACCGATTTTCTTTAGTTCATTTTTTAGGATAAACATCCCATTGTCAATTGTCTTCATAAAAACTTCCTCCTCATGCTTTAAGACTCGCATTATAATTTCTTTGCTAGAGGCAATCTCCGTGTAATGTGTCCCCATTACTTTTTCTATTCCTGGTGCCAATTTATATAAAAACGGTTCTCGCATTCCCATCGCATATCCATGACGCAGAGCCCTTCTTGTGATTCTTCTTAAAACGTACCCTCTCCCTTCATTCGATGGAATAATTCCATCTGCGATCATGAAAGATATTGCCCTCATATGATCGGAGATTACATTGTTGTGAGTAACATATTTTGGATCATCATTTCCTGTTAGGGACTTTATTTCTGAAATAATTGATTTGAATAAATCTATATCATAATTGCTATAAACTCCTTGTAAGATTGCAGCGATTCGTTCAAGACCCATTCCTGTGTCAACCGAAGGTTTAGGTAAACTTATCCTAGAGCCGTACTCAAGTGCTTCAAACTGCATAAAAACTAAATTCCAAATTTCAACAAATCTATCTCCATCTTCTTCTGGCGATCCTGGAGGTCCTCCCCAAATTCTGTCACCGTGGTCATAAAATATTTCACTGCATGGACCGCAAGGACCAGTATCTCCCATAGACCAAAAATTGTCGTCTGTTGAAATTTTTATTATCTTTGCAGTCTCAAGTCCGGATATTTTTTTCCAAAGGGAAGCGGACTCTTCATCACTTGAATGAACCGTAACAAGCAATCTTTCTTTTGATAATCCAAGGCGTTCCATTATGAATTTCCAAGCAAACTCGATAGCTTCTTCTTTAAAATAATCTCCAAATGAAAAATTTCCCAACATTTCGAAGAATGTGTGATGTCTAGCAGTATATCCAACGTTTTGTAAATCGTTATGTTTCCCTCCAGCTCTTAAACACTTTTGAGAAGTAGTCGCCCTCTTAAAAGCGGACTTTTTTTTCCCGGTAAATATATCTTTAAACTGAACCATTCCGGCATTTGTAAACATTAAGGTAGGGTCATTATCTGGAACAAGAGAACTTGACCCAATTTGTTTATGCCCGTTCTCAATGAAGTATTCTATAAATCCCGATCTTATATCATTAACAGAAAGCAAAGTTCGAAACCACTTTTATAAAAAATCATGAACTTGATTGTACCATTTTTGTTTTAAAAATGACCGGCCAAATTGTGAGACCTAGTATAAATATTTGACCGGATCCTTTCTCCCCACAACTGCAGTGACTCCATTTTAGGAACCACAAATGGATACTACAACTAAAAAGTTAAAATTACGTTAATGGAATTTATAAATTTGTTTTCATTTGGTGAAGACTGCGTTCTTGATGACTGAGATTTACGCCCTCACAAGTATTCTTCAATAATCAGAAAAAGTACGAAACATGATATTCTTACGTAATCGATGACAACGCTGCCTGTAATAATTACTCCAAATAGAACTAAAAAAAAGATGAAACAATTTAGCTCAAAGAATGCCAAACGATAAATCTTAGTTCCTGCTTGCTTCCATCTCTTTCCTTTTGGAGAGATACAATGATGAAAAATCGATCGGCTCGATCATCAAAGGAGAATATCCTCCGGAGCTCGTGAGCGTTGCTACTATCCCTCTCGCAAACGGAAACAACAGAAAGGGGCAATGAACTAGGAGCGTCGGTTCTAAAAGACTTTCATCTAGATTCTCGACAACAGACACCAGCCCCGCATAAACCATTTCCAAAATAAACGAAGTGCTGCCATTAAGCACGGAGCTTATTTTAATATCTAGCGAAACTTCATAGTTTACATCTGAAAATTTTGCGACGTTGGTCTCAACATTGATCGATACATCTGGCTGCGCTCCTTGTATAGACTGGTCATACTTCATCAAGTAATTCGGATTTTCAAACGAAACATCCTTTATATATTGATCATGGATACAAAACAGACCACCAAGATCCTCCTCCCGTTTTACGTTATCAGTCACCTATCTTCTCCTACCAGACACCAAATCTGCTTTTAAAATCTTTTTTAACACTAAAGCTTTTTTACTTAATCTATCATTGCTAGCATTCAGCAAATAACAGTCAAATCCCCCTTTTGCTTCAACGCTTCGTATACAGCTAGCTGCTACTCTAAATCTTATTGTGTAACCAAGTCTCTCGCTTAAGAATGAGACATTTTGAAGGTTAGGCAAAAACCTCTTGGATGACTTGTTATTCGCATGACTGACATTACAACCGTATTGTACAGCCTTTCCCGTCAATTCGCACTTCCTAGACATAAAAAATAAAAACGAATACCCTCAACATATTTACGAGGTTAACACTTTGAAATTGACATGTCAATGAATTCTAGTTTACTTGATATACGTTCACATAGTTTGAGACAAAAGAGAGACCTTGAACTCTGGCAATATACTTTATAGGAGCGGCTCCTTACTCAGCTACAACAAAGATACTCATCTATTAATAACTATGACGCCGACGGCCCAACCTGAATAGGCCATTTATATCAAAGCTTGAATAAGGCGGCCGGATTCAAACATAGATGTTCAACGAATGCCTAAAAACTTTAGAACCACTCGACCAGACTCAAACATAAAATAACTCCTGCATGACCCAACCTGAATAGACCGTAAACCATGCCCCAATGATTTTTGTATTTCTTTTTATAATGCTTTAAGCATGCTATATAGCAATCTTCGAATGTTAGTTAAAGGGGTTG
>JAIRYO010000063.1 GCA_031267725.1 Holosporales bacterium
TTTTTGGGGATGCGAGTTATACTGTAGCGCGATTGAATTTCCTAAATGAACGCAATATACTTCCATGAGAAATGGGACATAGCCAAGCGGTAAGGCAACGGTTTTTGGTACCGTCATTCCCAGGTTCGAATCCTGGTGCCCCAGCCAGTTATGGGCTCCGATTCATGCTAAATGATCTATTAAAGGATATAGCACTCTTCCCAGTCATTCCTATTAAACCTTGAACGAGGCGGCCATAAAAGATATGGCCATGAACCCTGCATGCCCAATCTGAATAGGGGGTAACCATACCCATAGCAGCAATCATTCTTCCTTTCGTATTTCCTAATTCTAGATGCTTTTTTAATCTTTCACGTGGAACAATTGGTTCAAAAGGGGAGGAAAGGGGGCTTGCTCAGCTATAGCAAAGGATATGGAATTAGCTCTTGTTTATGAATACCCAAGACTCCTACGTGGGCTAATCTGAAAGGTCATACGGTCGGATGGTTCAAACTTTAGTATGAAAAAGAGGAGGGAGAGATTGCAATACATCCCGCTAAGCATTGTAGAAAAACACACAAATCATTGGGGCATGGTTTACAGTCTATTCATGATGTACCAGGCAGGATTTACAGCGATCGTTGATAAAAGAACATGTATTGCTGGACAATTCCTGCATACTCTTTGAATCGATCTATATCAAGATGTCCGTTATAGTGAGCGCTGATAATTCGGTTGATCCATGTATCTATCGGAAATGCGTCAATCTTAGAAAAACCAAAAAGAGCAATACAATTTGCAACTTTATCCCCAATTCCTATGAAGTTTTTTAGATACTCTATCGAGTCCTTGGTATTCATGTTTTTAATTTTTTCAATTTCAAGCTTTTTATTTATTACTGCCTTGGTGATTTCAACCAAATACATTGCTCTGTATCCTAATCCTAAATTCCTAAAATCGATTTCGGTATAAACAAACAAGTCTTCTGGAGAAGGGAAAAAGCCATCATAAGGTTCGCAAAGTCTATCTATGATTTTTATAATACGAGGTATGTTATTTCTTTGGGAAATTATAAAGCTAACAATAGATTCCCAAGGATCTTGCTGAAGTATTCTCAATCCAAAGCCATAGTTCACCGCAGCTGTCAAGTATGGATCGTTGATCCTTTTTATATTTTCTTTTACTTTTTTGTAGTCTCTTTGTAAATCAAAATATCCGTACCAAATTTCGTTAAATTCTTTTTCATCACAATTAAAAGCATAATCCCTTTCACTAAGCTTTGTGATATAAAGCTCTTTTTTGAAGGCGACGACTTTCCATGTTATGGCATCTTTTCTGGTTATTCTGAAGCATTGTCCGGAGTTAGCTATCTGTTCTATGTCAAAGTCTAAGATCGTTTTTTCCATCATATTTGGCTTTTAAAAATCTTATACCATATGCCCAAGATGTAACTAGTATGGTCGAAAAACAAACATATCCGAATATGTTTAAACAGGGGGAATCCGAGTCGATTATCGTTGAAAGTATGGTGAATATAAATACAAAAGCAGTGCAAATTTTACCTATAGCTAATGGATTTGTTTTTACGAAAAGTCTTTTTAATATAATAAAAATGGTTCCGAGTAACAAAATTATATCTTTGGTAGTTAATGAAATTGCGACGAGTAGGGTAGGGGGGGTGTGTGATACAGTAAAATATAATCCCCAGATAACCGCGTTGGAAAAAAGTTTGTCCGCAAGTGGATCCAGCAATTTCCCTAATTTAGATTCAAGGTTTAATTTCCTTGAAAGATAGCCATCAAAAAAATCACTTAGTGCGCCAAAAACTAAAACTATCAAAGCGGAGATTCTATCATTTTTTAAAAGAAAAAAAAGTAACGGTGGAATACAAAAAATCCTAAGCAAGGTGATTAGATTCGGGATAAACCTAACGATCGACACTTATTATTACCATGACCGCCTTATCCAACAATTTCAATACCACTAAAGAAAAAAGCAATCTCATTTGCTGCGGCCTCTGGACTATCTGAACCGTGAACGGAATTTTGATCAATAGAAATGGCAAATTCACTTCTTATGGTCCCTTTATCTGCATTCGACGGATTCGTTGCTCCCATCAATCGCCTATAATCCGCAATTGCATTCTCTTTTTCCAGGATTTGAACAACGACAGACTCAGAGCTTAAGAACTCGCAAAGGTCTTTATAGAAAGGCTTATTTGCGTGTACTTCATAAAATTTTTCCGCCTGTTTCAGGGTTAATTTTATCCTTTTTTGCGCAACAACTCTGAATCCATCCGACTCAATCATTGCATTAACTTTGCCAGTGAGATTTCTTCTCGTTACGTCAGGTTTAATTATAGAAAGAGTTTTTTCAATCATTTTATCAAACTACCTCGCTTAAACATGTCCTCATAATCTATATTATGGAAACTAAAACTTATAAAACTAAACAGACACTATGGTAACATATATGCTATAATAGATACAAGAACTCTGGTAATATCCTCTATAGAAGTAGCGTCTCTCAATTCCTCCATTATATCTAGAACTGACTGGAGGTAATACATACAGTAGTCTTAGTTTTTTACTTGAACTCTCGTATAAATAACCATGACTCCTACCTGGTCCCAGCCTGAATAGGAAGTAAGCCATCTTGATATATAGCAATCTCTTCATCCTTTAAGCATGGTTTAGGGTCTATTCAGGCTGGGCCGCCTGAGTCATGTTATGTTTGAGGCTGGCCGAGTGGTTCAAGGTTTTAAATCAATTGTTTCACGTGGAACATTAAAAAAGCAGTCGGTTTCACAATAGATGGGATAAACTTCCTCCACATATGTTATAATAAACAGTAGTATACGAGGAACAATATTAAGGTCTTTATACTATGTATAGGTTTCTAGATCCAAAGAATGACTTTGTTTTCAAGAGACTCTTTGGTAC
>JAIRYO010000077.1 GCA_031267725.1 Holosporales bacterium
TGGGGGCTAGGGATGGAATATATAGGGTATCACAAAAAGCTTAATAAAACGTTAATTCAAAGGAGTTTTTTAAAGGTATATAGGATATAGTTTAATTATGGTAGGCCTGCCTAGATTCTGCTTGACTTTTGAAGGGAGTTTTTCAGGTTCATCGCAAACATGAAATGTTCCACGTGGAACAATTGGTTTAAAAGCTTGAACCACTCGGATTGCTATATATGGAGTCATGTTATGCTTACAAGTCGGCCGGTGGCCCAGGCTTTAAGGCATTCGTTGAGCATATTTTATGTTTGACGCCGTCTATTAATAACCATGACTCCCGCCTGGCTCCTCCTGGATAGACCGTAAACCATGCCCCGATGATTTTTGTGTTTTTTTTATACCCCTTTAAGCATGATATATGGTTTAGAGGGGGGATTCTATATGAAAGGGAGGGGGAGAGTGCTTACATATATATGGTTTACTGCCTATCCAGAGGGGAGGCCATAGAGGAGTTAGAAAGAAACTAACTCTTAGATTGTTATAGCAAAGTGAACCATCCGATCGCCTCAAACATAAAATGCTCAACGATGTTCCACGTGGAACAATCGCTAAAAAGTTTGCTGCCTATTCAGGCTGGGTCACGCAGGCTTCACAACTATTTAAGGTTAGATAAAATGCTAGATTTTATATACTCCGCATGTTTTTTCAAACGCGCACTAGAATCTTCGGAAGAAATGACCTCTACGCGTATATCGTCGCCATTTGAAACATCAACAACAACCTTATACAGGCATTCTTCTGTACTGTCAAACTGCTTAATCTTTGCCTTCTCTGTTTCGATTTTCCCATTCTTCTTATCCATAAAGCTAATCGAAAATTCCTCTAGAACAGAAACAGTTGCATCCCAAATTTTTTCTTTAGGTGAGTTTCCTTGAGCCATCTTTTTGACTTCAATAACGTCCTTACCATTTTTATCTGAGTTCGTTCGGGAATATTCGGCGATAGGGGAATCTTTTCCTTTTACAAAAGAACCAAATCCATATTTCGCTTTATCTTCATAATCAATCGGTTCTTTTACTTCAAGTTTTTTGTCAGAACAGCCAGTCAATAAAAAAAACAAAAGAAAACAAAAAGAGGTTTTTTTTAAATTCATACACTTCCCCAGAAAAAGAGATACCGTCTTAATTATAGCACATATCATTGTTTGAGGTTAGAGCTAAGTTGCCCACACGCGGCCATGATATCTTCTCCTCTGCGTGTTCTTATTGATGTTTGGATTCCCCTACTTTCCAAGATTTCGGAAAACTCTTTTGTTTTTAATGAATGTTTAAATTCACTCTCTTTCCAAAAATTGAATTCCAGAAGATTAACTTTTCCATTTGTTTTTTTTAAAAGATTTGCAAGTTCATGCGCACATTCTTTTGAATCATTTATCCCCCCCAATAAAAGGTATTCAAAAGTTATTTTGAGGTATTTATGATATCTCGAATATTCTTTACAGGCAGAAATGAGGCTTTCTATGTTGTGCGTTTTATTTATTGGCATTATATCACTTCTAATTTCGTCGTTTGGAGCATGAAGAGAAATTGCCAGTTTGCATGGAAAATCTTTAGCAATTTTCATAAGAATCGAAGATATTCCGGAAGTTGAAACCGTTATCTTTCGCTTTGATATTCCCTCATTTTTATCGAACATCATATTTGATATTGACTTTGAAACATTATTATAATTCAGAAGGGGCTCTCCCATTCCCATAAAAACAATATTGGTTATTTTTTTATGTTCAAGTCCTTGTTTTTTTAGGTAGTCTTTGATCGTTAAAAACTGAGAAATTATCTCTTCAGTCGAGAGATTCCTCACGAAGCCATTCTGCCCTGTATTGCAAAATTTACATCCGATTGCGCACCCTATTTGGGAAGAAACGCATATCGTATTTCTCTTGTTTTCCGGAATAAAAACAGTTTCCACTGTGTTATTATCAAAAAGTTTTAAGAGAAATTTTAATGTTCCATCTGCGGATGAGAGAACATTTTTGATTTCCGGTTGATATATATAAAACAGGTCCTCTAGCTTTACTTGTACAGCTTTAGAGATATTTTTCATTTCGGAAAAGGATTTTTTTCCAAATCTGTAAATCCAAACCATTATCTGTTCTGCTCTAAATTTTTGAAAACCGTTTTCAATTAATTTATCTTGCAGTTCTTCTTTCGTGTAATTAAGGACGCCGTATTTCATCAGATTCTTAAAAAGAAAAATTTTCAGTTATCATAGCATTTCTAGCCAATGCTAAAAAGCATGTATACGTTCATATAGTTTGAGGCAAATGATCCAAGATTTTAAACAAATGTTCCACGTGGAACATTTTATATTTACAGAAAGGCCGCTGCAACGAAAAGGTGCGAGCTTTAATTACAGCATACGGAGGAAGCTATCTTTTCCCGACCGAATTGTTTTGCCTTGAAACTTCATAGAACGCAATTGCGGCTGAGGCAGATACGTTAAGAACTGGAAAATTAGGATTTGTTGGTAGCTTAGCTATAAAGTCAGAATTCTCTTTCTGAAGTCTGCGTATTCCGTCATTCTCCGAACCAAATACTAAACATGTTTTTCCTTTAAGATCCAGTTCATGAAAAAAAGTATCTCCTTTCTCGCACAGAGAAACGATCCAAAATCCATATGATTTTAAGATACCAATTGCTTGAGATAAATTTTTCACCACGCATATTGATGTATTCTCCAAGCCTCCCGAGGCCGCCTTTGCAACAGCCCCCGTTATTTTGCAAGATGACTTCTCCGCCAATATCAAGCAATGAACTTTAAATGCAGCAGCAGTTCTTATAATTGCCCCTACATTATGTGGATCAGTGATTCCGTCTAATATAGCGACAACACAATTTTGGTCACACGAAGCTAAGTCACTTATATCACAATATGTCTGTTCTGCAATTTTCATTGCTATTCCTTGATGCACCACATCTCCTGGTAAAATTCTTTTAAAATCAACGGCTGTTAAGACAGAGAGAAGGTTTTTATCGATATTGGTAAGCCAACTTGGAACATCCTTTTTATTCAACAGGTAAACCCTCAGCACCTTTTTTTTATTTTTAAAAAAAACGCTTTTACACGTATGTATTCCATATACTATCATGGTGTTGTTTTTTGGCGATTTTCCAATAAGGTTTTAGCGTATTTAGCCCAATTCGAATTTGGATGCCGCAACTGAAGCATTTCGTTTGTCCTTTTTGCTTCATCCAAAAATCCCATTGCGATATAGCATTCGACAAGTCTATGTAGTGACTCCGGCCCATGAATTGTGTCAGCATATAAATCTTCTATGATATTTAGTCTTCCAATTGCGGCAGCGTAGTTCCGATGCTCTTGATAATATCTGGCAACATAGACCTCTTTTCCCGCAATCTGTTGCCTTAGTTCTTCTGCCTTTTTTTCTGCATCTTTTGAATATTCTGAATCTGGGTATCTATTACACAGTTCCTGAAAGTAAGATAAGGATGTAATGGTCACCTCTTGATCCCTTTCAATCAGTGGCATTTTTTCATAGTTTATCAATCCCAACATATATATGGCATATGGAGCTTTTTGATGAAGCGGATGAGTTTTTACAAAAATCTCATACGCTGAAGTTGCCTCATCTACTTTTTTAGCCTTATAACTACAGTCTCCCGAGTTTAATTGAGCCTCAGCTACCAATTTTGAATATGGATGCAATTTCTCGAGTTCTTCAAACACTTTCACAGCATCGGAATAATGCTTAGCATCCATTTCCTTTTTTCCAATTTCAAATATCTCTTCTGCTGACTTTTGTTCCATCGCTTTAAAATCGATATCTTTGGAACAGCCAGTGAGAAACAATAGGATCGTAGATAATATGACTCTTTTCATCGTATAACAGATTTCTTGTACCTTCGAGCTGATTGTACCACATACGTAGACTACGTCATCTTAATTTTTTTATATACGTTCATATAGTTTGAGACAAAAGAGGAGTGCATTTGCATAGTCACAACATATAGGCAATACATCCTGCTTAAAGCATTATAGCTTGTCTTACATCTGTTTGAACTTAGACAGATATTCTTATCCTGCCTCTCCCCACCATCAAGGTAAATTTCCAATTGCGAAATAAGGCTGCTTTTGGCAGCCCTATTGCAAACTTAGATTGCGATGATTTTACTATTTCTTGCTTAAACGCGCTTAGTTAATAGCCATAATTAAATTCACTTCTTTCTCCTTCGTCTCCCCTTATCCGTTTTTTTTCTGGTGTTTTCCGATGTTTTTGGGATTATTTCCTCACTCTCTCCTTCCTTTTCAACTCTACGATCACAATTGATTGTAACGGAGCCACTAAAGATACAGTTTTCAAAATAGATTCCCTCCTTAACGGAAAAAGTATCCTTATTCCCATTCTGAGGCTGAGGACTCATACATTGCGTGTCAGCATCCCGCCGCGATAAAGAGTGTTTTTGAAAAATCGAATCCTTCGCTAGCTGTCTATCATCGAATGATGAAAAAGGATTTGGAGTATTAGAAGGTGAAAAAGGATTTGGGATAATCGAAGCATTCGCTAGCTGTCTATCATCGAGAGATGAAAAAGGATTTAGAGTACTAGAAGGTGAAAAAGGATTTGGAATAATCGAAGCATTCGCTAGCTGTCGATCACCAGGAAGTAAAAAAGGATTTAGACTAATCGAAGGTGAAAAAGGATTTGGGATAATCGAAGCGTTCGCTAGCGGCTCATCATCAACGGGTAGAAAAGGATTCGGAGGGCTCTTAGCATTCGCTTCATTAGGAAGTAAAAAAGGATTTGGAGCAGTTGGAGTGTTCATATCTTGAAGTTGCGAACCATATGAGTTAGTTTTTGGAAAATTTTGCAAATCGCCGTTTACCGCACTCAGACTCACATTCGTAACCAATATCATAGCTATTAACGGAAATAATCTATTCGCTTTCATAAAATTAAAATTCCCATAAAGTTATAAATTAAACAACGTAGAAATATTATTATTTTTCGTCTATAAAGTAAAAGATTTTTTTAAAAACACTTTATTATTTGATAATTTTTATTAAGATTTTTAAGGCTACCTGTCTAAAGCATCGTAAAAAAATACAAAAATAATTGGGGCATGGTTTACTCCCTATTCAGACTGGGCTGCTGGATTCATGGTTATCCATAAAACATAAAATGTTCCACGTGGAACAATTGCTTTAAAAGCTTATTAATCCTACCAGCCCTTACCATTTTACGCAGGTTAAAGATTAGCTTTATTTTCTATGTATTTTTCGAAGATAAATTATAAACTATAAGAAAAATAACACTGCATGATATACAGGTATCTGCTATGTTGAAAGCAGGCCAATGCCAATTATTGTAATGAATATCTATGAAATCAACTACTGCTCCTTGTAAAAATCTGTCTAGCAGGTTTCCAATCGAACCTCCGATTAAAATTGAGCATGAGACTTTCTCGAGTGTGGATTTAAATTTGAAGAATGCATAAGTTAAGAACGATATACATAAAATAGTCAAAATAACGATCAGATAATATTGAATATCGGTGCTTGGAAGCAATAAACCGAAACTTGTTCCAAAGTTAAACGTAAGAACCAGATTAAAGTATGGACATATATTAACAACGCTTCCGCTCGGCAAAAATGCCAAAATACTCCATTTAGTTGTTTGATCGAAGAAAATCACGAATAGACAAAGTAGTGCACATAACGTATAAAGCTTTCCCTTATTTTTCACGCCCATTGCTCCCGAATAAATCAAGTAAAACTTTTTTCCTAAGAATAGTTGGGAGAATTAGAAAGTCTTCATTATCTCCTGAATGATGGTACACATACAGTGGGACGGCAGCCGAATTGTATTTTCTCATCAATTTTGTTACTTCGTCATTTTGCTTTGTCCAATCGCATTTTATCGCAAGAACGTCGTTCTTTTTAAATGCGTCAATGACATTTTTGTCTGAAAATATTCTCCGATTGACTTGACAGGTGAGGCACCATGTAGCAGTGAAATCGAGAAAAATTGGCCGCTTACTCTCTTTAGCTTCCTCGAACAATTGATCAGAGTACTCTTTCCAATCGATTGAATCTTCATTTTCAGATTTCAAATGCGCCACATTGAGCGCGATATAGATTGTCCCAGCTATTCCTAACAAAGGGATAATTTTTAGAAAGTTCAAATTTTTTATTCTTCCTAAGCCGATTAAAAGGAATGGAATTGCCGTTACTGCAGTTAGTATGGCTATAAGTTGAGAGTGTGAAAGCTGGTCTATTAATATCGAAATGGGCCAAATACAGGAAAAAAATAAAGCAACCCCGGCGAATTCCTTAAACCTTTCTAGCCACTTTCCAGGTTTGGGAAGCTTATTAACTATACCGGGAAATACTGAAATAATCAAAAACGGAAAAGCGAACCCGATACCAAATAGCAAAAATATGGCAAGCGATCGAAAAAAGCTTCCATATAGCAAGGCTCCAGCTATCGCAATTCCTGAAAAAGGGCAAACACAAGATGATGAAACGATCGCGCCTAAAGCTCCGCTCAAGAAGGAAGAAACATAGGCATTGGAGGGGGAAAGCTTTATTCTTTTCATTCTAAAAATCTGAAACGTAAATATCTCAAGAAAATGTAATGCAGAAAGAAGAAAGAGCAAAAGCAATAGAACAATAAACCACGGCTCCTGCATATAAAATCCCCAGCCTATGTCATGGGCACTTCCCTTTAATAAAGAAAAAATTAAACCCAGTAGTAAGAACGTTGTTAGCATTCCCAAAAAAACGGATAACCCATGCTTTCGAATGGAGCTTCTCGAATTTCTAGATAGCCTTAATATCGAAAACATCTTTATTGATATGATCGGAAACACGCATGGCATAAAATTTAATATAATCCCTCCTAGCAATGCTAAAACTAACAAAACCGACGTTGTAGGAAGCGTCACTTTTGAATCCTTCGTCGCTTTCACTATTTCATTTTCTAGCAATAAGCCATCTAGAGTTAACGTTCCGCTCTCTTCTTTTGGGATACATGCGTCTCCACAAACTACGTAGAACAGATCATAGCTTACCGGTTTCAACCTGTCTTTCACTTTTAACTTATAAATTATGGAAAAATGTTCACTATACCCCCGATAGCCATTATACCTTCCATCTGCATCGAACAACTTTTCCGATTTTGGCCAAAACGCTTCTAGGAGCTCTGCGTTCTTCCAAGAAACCTTCGGAGCTATGGAGCCTCCCTTTCCAACTGGGGCCGTTACATGACATTCCCTTGGAAGGCTAAAATCGAAGGAAACAAAAAAAACACTTTCTTCATCGAAGCTGTCAACAGACGTCCTGGAAGAAAACTCAGAACTTAATATAGAAAATGGAAAAACAAGAAGTAAAAGGGAAAGGAAGCTAAAGACTCTTCTCGAAAACATCAAAAGACCTCAATTCAGAAGGGCGATCCAACTGTCCAACACGGCCACAAGCTGCAGTTAAAAACACAACTAGTAACAGAAGAACAACTTGGTGGGCGATGACGGACTCGAACCGCCGGCCCCCTCGGTGTAAACGAGATGCTCTACCACTGAGCCAATCGCCCAACATCAAACTAATATTATCTTTTTCCTTTTTTAGCAACCATCTCCTTGAGCTGTTTTCCAGGTTTAAACTTCGGAAGATCTCTTGCTGGAATCCTCATTGGCTCTCCAGTTTTCATATTTCTTCCTTCAGTAGCATTCCTGTGCGTAACAGAGAATATACCAAATCCAACCAACCTAATTTCTTCTCCGCGAGACAATTCACTGGTAACCGTCTCGATAAAAGCGCTTAAAGCCTTCTCGGCTTCAATCTTTTTTAACCCGGAAATATTCGCGATATTCGCAACTAACTCTACTCTATTCATAGGGAACAAACCTTCAAAACTGACACAACAACCACCATCCCCTCATCCTACTATTCGAAATATCATTAAGTCAAACACTTTTTAAAAATTGTATACGTTCATATAGTTTGAGGCAAAATGCGGAATTACTTTTCGCCATGACTCTTGCCTGGCTCAGTCTGAATAGACCATAAACGTGGAATAATTGGTTTAAAAGCTTGAACCACTCAGCTAGTCTCAAACATAGATGTTCAACGAATGCTTAAAACCTTTAGAACCACTCGGCCTGCCTCAAATATAACATGAATTCGGC
>JAIRYO010000010.1 GCA_031267725.1 Holosporales bacterium
ATGGTTGGGATATTGAAGGTTACAAATAGTAAGAAGTATTACCGATAAATACAGGAATAGGAGAAGAAGGTTTGGATTGAGATTCAATCTTATCACTGCCATCTGTAACAAGGAGAGTGATTTATGACTGTTTCGAAAGAGGCATAATTATAGGCCTTTCTCACTTTCTCAAAAGCAGAGACCTTCTCCGAACTTGTCCATTCCGTTGTGATTAACGTGTTGTGATCTACGAATACTATTTTATAGAATAGAGTTGAAACGAATACTAATTTAACTTAATCATCGCTCCTTGAATTGAAACCCCAGCACTACCTTGAAGTTGCAACATGGCAGTTGACTTTATAGTTGCCGTAGCAATTGCGGAAAATTCAATGGATGTTTTTGCCGCAGCTTTAACGCTAAGCCCATTAATTTCCACCGAATTCTTAGCATCAACTTTGAAGCTCAAAGAGGATATCTCCACCGCCATTTTTACTTGCGCCACGTGCTTCATGCAATCTATTTTAAAGTCTTTTACCGATTTTATAGATATCACATCTTTTGAATCTATTAATGTTGCTCCAGTGGATCTCAAATTGATGGAACTTTCAGATTCTATATTTATGTCTTTCGTTGCCCTAATCGACAAGCTTCCAGTAATATCAATTTTCAAATCTCCCTTAGAAAGAGTTATTGCTTGATTGCCATCTTTTAATGTTATTGTTTGATTTCCTTTATCTAGAAGGACAACATAATCTCCTTCATTTATGGTTATCGTATTTTTACCTTTTTTTATGGTAATGGAATGTTCTATCGGATCTTTCTTACTTTCAAGGATCGTTGTTTTTGATCCTTCGTTTATTGTTTCGGTAAAGCTATTCTCTATTACGGCATTCACATCCTTTTGAGCGTGAATAAATATTTCTTCCTCTTCTGCTTTATCATTAAAACGTAACTCGTTAAACCCTTCCCCTTTTGAAGAATTTGTGTATAACGTTGAAATGGTATTTTGTTCCTTTGCATAATTTGATGGAGATTTGTTGACCCCGTTGTAGAGGCAGCCTGTAACAATTGGTTGATCTGGATCCCCGTCAATAAATGAAATAAGTACTTCCATTCCGACTCTTGGAATGGTAAGTGTTCCAAATTTACTTCCTGCCCAAGATTGCCCAACCCTTATCCAGCAAGAGCTCTTTTCGTCCTTTTCTGTTCTTGAATCCCAATGAAATTTTACTTTTATTCTTGCATTCTCATCACAAAATACCTCTTCTCCAGACAGCCCTGTGACCGTTGCCGTTTGGCATCCAAAAATTCTATTTTTCAAATGGGTATTTGCTGATCTAAAGGTTGCCTCATTCGGGATTGCTGTTAATGAGTTATAATAAATCGGTACATCGCCTACCTCCGGAATTTGATTGATAAAATGCTTAACAGATATAGTAAAAAAATCTCCATTATGTGTCTTCGTAAAGGAGCCAGAGATTTTAAATTTCACTCCTGGATAGAGCTCCGGACAATAACTGTTACCCGTCAGTTTTTTAATAAAACTATTTTCACTTTCAAGAATAGTTTTAGAGAGGATGTTTGCAGCTTCTTTATCAGATACGATTTGGTTACAGAATTCTTTTGTTGCGAAATCAGCTGCCCCAGAACGATCTGAAGCTGTTCCTGAGATGACATCAGCCTTCATTTCACTATAAGAAAATATATCAATTCTTTTTGTTCCAATTGAACTGGAAAATGAAACATTATAAACTGAATCTGTAGTCAACGTCGCGTTAGTCGCAATTTTTTTGATTTGTAGTTCCGTATTTATTTTTACCGCTGAAGGACTAAAATCTGAAATCTCCATAGTATCTTTATCTTCATCATGTTTGAAATAATAAAAGATTCCTTCTTCTTCCATAAGTCTCGAAATGAAATGAAAATCGCTTTCTCCATATTGAACACAGAAGATCCGTTTTTCATTTCCGGCAGATCTCAGATTTAATTCAATGTTCGTAACGTTGTTTTCTTTTAAAATCTTCTGAATTATTTCTTTAGTTGACAGCTCTTGAAATATTCTATATTTCTGAGAATATACCGTTCTTGTTAAGGTGGGAACAATTCTAATATACAGAATGCTATCAGTCTTTTTAGAGATATGGTTTGGAACATTTTCAAAGGATGCGGTTTCAATTATTCCGGAAAAATAACGAATCAGCTTATTGTCTACTTTCAATGATACGCATGCAGGCAAGTTGATTATTTTTTCGATATCTATCGTTCTTGCAGTTTGTAAAAATACATCCGCTCTAAATAAACTAGAAATAAATTCGGTAATTTCCGCCTTCATTATAACCGCTTCGGTGATAGCAGAACATTTCAGCTTCACATCTAAATTATCTTGTTTTATTGGTAATCCAGCTTGAAACACCCGGTTAACTTATTAAGCTTACGTCTTTCATAAAATTGTATAAGAGAACACTGGGAGATGCAAGGCTGAGGTCACCACAGCATCTCTGTCCGCATCATCCGTTTTATAACCGGCAAAAAATCATCTATACTATATGGGACATTTACAGCAATCCTTGGTCAAGGAACCAAAGAATAAACATGTTTCGCCAGTTCGATCACAGCCAATTTTACACTACTCCGCTTACTGTCAAGAAAAATTTGCTTACACACATTCAAAAATTCCGTCAATCTCACTTCACAACGCTTCCCCTTACAGTCCTCTAAGAGAGTAGATATAACACCTTCAAGTTGGGTTATATCTAGCTTTGTACCAGCGTCTTCCAAAGGTATAGGGAGAAAATTCTTAACTAAGCCCAGATCATTCTGATAATTGCCCAGTATTCTCTCCGCGAAGCTTCGTGCCCGCCTTTCTAGAGATCTGTGATCGCAAGAAAACGCATTTCCAAAGAGACATCCATAAGCAAAAACAGCACAGAAGCCACCTAATCGTATTATACCAACCATTAACAATACTCCAAAACTACCTATTTTGATTATCAAATAATTTGCAAAGAAAGTCAAATAAAAACAATGCGTCTCTGCTGAGAGTGTTGGCACGGGCCAATAAAAAGCCAGCAGCATTATACTTATCAGGATTAGAAGTATGTACATAAACGGCGCGTTCTATATCGCGAAATTCTACAATTGCTTCTCCATAAGTGGGGTTATGCTGTATTTTTAGACGACCCATGGAATCATCGTATTCTAATAAATACGGCGGAGATAACAAATCGTATCCCCATTCTTTAAACCCAATCCATAAATTCTGGCCAGCACTTCTGTCTTTTTTACATACAAAAAATCTTAGATAGCCGGGATTTTTTACAGATGAAATAACTGAATTGTAATAACTTGTACCTTTATAGGACTCAGCATGTGAGCTACTATGTTTGATATGTGGGGGTGCTGGCCACAACCTAGTAGCGCTTGTTTGTAGATGTCTCACCATTGCTGTACTTACAATACCTTTTTTCAACAATTCTTCTATTTCCACTCTTTTATCATTTAAAAAATCCTTATCCCAATCTTCATTCAAGAGCTCCGTAAAATCAAGTCGTCTACCAGTTGATGAATCGTAATGTTCCTCTGCGTACTCAGATCTGTAAAAATTTCCCTTCGGATTAATTTTTTTCCAAATAAAAGCTCCATTTATAGCAGCTTCGAATGCCTTAGAATAATCCACATTCGCATTAACTTCGAGAAGCATCTTGGAAAATGGGCGTCTCGACATGAAAGAAATCATCCGTTTAACATCAAGTTGGCTATTGCTCCTAGCCTGATTACAAGTTTTTGATAACAACTCTACATCTGTCAAAATTCGACCTTGATTAAAAACACTTTTTGTCATCTCTGATATTGTGTGAGCTTGCAAAAACATCAAGCCAGCGAGCTTTCTTCTTGTTAGGTTCCTCATACTATATTTGTCAGGTATCTTAATCGGCAATACCTCTTCTGCTACAGTTAATTCGGAGGAATCATTAAGTACTTTATTTATTTCAAGATCCGTAGAAGAAAGGTATTTGCATAGTTCAATCGTATACTCTAGAGGATGTTGAATTGTTACTTGAGGCTGGGGGGAAATCTCTCCCCACTTGTCTTTACTTGTTATTTCAAAGTCTTTTACTTTTTCCCATACCTCCCCACCGCCTTCCACCAAGAAATCTTCTTTTAGAGTTTTAGAAAGCTCAGTAACTAGGTCATTAAATGTCATGTTTGGATCTTTTTCTGTTTCAGCAAAAAACTCACCTACCCCCCCCTCTTCAGATGCCTCAAATTTGATGATAATCCCTTTCTCCAGTAATTTTATTACTTCTTGGATAGCAAAAATACAATTTTTTAGTTTTTCTCTTTCTGTATAGGGAAATGGCACGGTTATTAATTCTATTTCTGGACCATCAAGTTCAATGTGAAAAATTTCATTCTTTTTCCATTTCACCGTAATTATTCTCTTTTTCTGAAAATTATAATTACTTTCGGCCCAAGGGCAGGATGTGTTATTTAACTGAAACTCAAATCCTATTTGGAATGGCATTTTCTGTGCGTATAATTTATCGGGATAAAAAAGAATAACGATGACTGAAATCGCCAAGGCGAATACTCTCATAATAGTTTTTTCCTATCATTTACCTACTACTCTAATATTCTCTCACATAATGTCATGAGCTATGTCAATATATTTTAAAATCTTTGTAACAGCCGTAGATTAAAGCCCAGGGCACCTCCATAAAAGAAGAAAATGCTTGAGATATTCCTAAGAAAGGTGTACAGTGATGTGAATTGTGATAGCCTACAATCAGAGGGGGGGGCCAAGTCTTATTAGGGGATGTCGTCATAAAGTAGATCATGATACAACGTGTTGATTAGTTCTAAAGAGGTTTGGAAGGAACTTGAATTCCATCTCCCAAGACGTAAAGAGTGTTGGTAGTAATCAATAGATGACAGTATCAAAAGGGGGCTCAACAGCAAGATATATTTGCACGATAAAAAGTTGTACAAAAACGACGTTTTGTAGAAAACGCCTTTTTACGCCTAAAACAATGGCGTGGAATAGCAACGAGGGGCGCAAAAACGTAAGTTCATTTGAGCGCTGGTTCAAATTAAGTGTCTGATGCCTTGGTTGTTAAGTTCATGATGACATGATCTAGAATTCAACTGTTAAAACAATCATTGAATACCCCTGATTCCTGCATGGCCCAACCTAAATAGACCGTAAACCATGCCCTAATGATTTTTGTATTTCTTTTTATAATGCTTTAGACAGGATATATATAAGCAATCTCTTCACCTTTTACATATAGAACCAACCCCTCTAAGTAATATTCAGAGATTGCTATATATCATGCTTAAAGCATTATAAAAAAAATACAAAAATCATTGGGGTATGGTTTACTGCCTATTCAGGAGGGGGCATGCTGGAGTCATGGTTATTAATAGATTAGAGGTAACTTCATGTCCCATCCGGCATCAAACATAAACGTTCTACGTGGAACAATACACATCCTGTCTTAAAGCATTACAAAAAGAAGTACTCAAATCATTTAAGCATGCTTTACTGCCTATTCAGGCATGGGCCATGCAGGAGTCATGTTTATTAGACAAAAGTAATTTTGCCTCTTTCGTCTCCATCTGTTTGAACTTGGACAGTAAAGTAAAAAAGGCAAATTTTATAATCTTTTCCTCATTAGATAAAAATCTTTTCCTTTTAAATATTTTTTTCGAATAGATATTATTTTAAATTTTTGGGATTTGTAGAAGGAGATTGCCGGAATGTTCTCCTTATCAACCTCGAGGAAAATTTTATATTTAGGATCTTTTTTTTTAGAAATGTTCCACGTGGAACATTTTAGATTTAGTAGTTTAGTTGCAATTCTTTTTTTTCGATAATTTGGATGAACCGCTATATATATAACATCCGCTGTGTCTTTTGAACTTATGAGTATTAAATATCCTACCAACTCTTCAAAATGAAATGCGCCAAAAACTTCATATTGAGGTTCTGATAGATACGCCCTAAATGAACCTTCTGAGATTTCATAATCACTAAAATGTTCCACGTGGAACATTTTTATTTTTTCCAAATCAATAACATTTAGTTTTCTAAAATTTGTATTCTGGAGTGAATCCATACTCAATTTCTGTTGTATTTTTAATATAAGCGGAATTGCATATCGATAAGTTTGAGTTTACGATTTCTTTTTGGCGGCATGCCAAGTTCATATTGTCGAATATATCACTGTTATCAAAATAGGTATTGCCTTGATAATTAGAGATACATTTCGCATCCCGCAATTGCATTTTTGACAACTTATCGTTAATGTATTCAGAAGTGAAATAGTCCCCTCTCATTGTTGGGAGTGCTATAATCCCTTTTTTTGAAAAAGCGTTTGATATTGAGAGGAGCGTTAAAAAATTAGAAATTCCCCAAAATTTCGTTTTTGGGTTAGCAACGGACATTCCTTTTACAACCGCGCCTATTATACGCATTGTCGTGAAAGAAGCGGGACCAGAAGGGTACACAACTTCGTCTACTTCAATGATCTCCCCCTTCTTAAAATCCGAATTTCCCAAATGTGAAATTCTTTTTAATAATACATCTTTTATAAAAAGCGGAATTGTATCGGCAAGAGCTCTAGATTCCGATACTTCGTAAATATCATTAAACTCATCACTTGCTATGTGAAATTCTTTATTTTTAATAAAAATGGACAAGAACGTCATTTTCTCAATTCGACTTTAACATATCTCGATAGTTCATCGATAGTTTGTTGTTCAGGAAGAGGGATCTTTATTTCATTTCGGAAATTCCGTAATACACATTCCTGTAATATCCATTTCTTCACCTTATTTGCTTGCAGAAATTTTGCAATTTCACAAAGATCATCCGAAGATATATATCGTGAATCAACTGTCGTTCTAATTTCAAACGACCTATCTGAATTAACAAGTTTATCAAAACTTTTTTTTGCAAACTCGCCAGAGCCCGGGAATTTTGTTATCTTTTCATAATTTTTAAAAGTCGTTTTAATATCGAATCCAACCCAGTCTACCAATTTTAGGAGTTTGTCTAGTTTTTCAGGAAGAATTCCAGAGGTGTGGATTCCGACCATAAATCCGAGTTCTTTTATGATTTCGATTGCTTCTGGTAATGCTTCTTGAATGGTAGGCTCTCCCCCACTAAATACAACCGCATCCAGAAGCCCTATACGATTTTTCAAAAATTCTATCAGATATCGAAATTTTATCTTTCCATTTTTATTTATGTTTAGGAAATCGGGATTATGGCAATAAACGCAGCGATTCAAACAACCTTGACAAAATACAACTGCTGACAATTTTCCAGGATAATCTAGAGTAGAGAATTTTAAAATTTCACCGATTCTAATATCGGGATAGCTAGTCTGTAATGGAGCCTTGTCTACCGTATCTTGCTGAATCATTTTGAAATTTCTTCAAGATTTTTGAAATATTGAATTGCCTCATCTAGAAGAATTGTTTTGGTTTTATCGGAGCCAAGAGAGCGAATAGTAATCGTTTTATCCGATACTTCTCTTCTTCCAACAACAATAATTTCTGGAATCTTTTTCAAAGAGTAAGCCCTAACTTTGTAAGTTATCTTCTCATTCTCTATATCAAGTAAAGTCCTAAATTCAGCGGACTCGAGCATCTTAGATACTTCTATGGCATAATCCACGCTTTCATCTGTAAGGCTCGCAACTGCTATTTGTATTGGAGCTAGCCAAAACGGAAATTTTCCAGCGTAGTTTTCAATCAGGACTCCGATGAAACGTTCAATAGATCCGATGATTGCCCTATGAATCATAACCGGCGTTTGTCTATTCCCATGTTTATCTGTGTAATGTATGTTAAACCGTTCAGGAAGATTAAAGTCTATTTGCAAGGTTCCACATTGCCAATCACGCCCCAAGCAGTCCTTCAAAACAAACTCCAACTTCGGGCCATAAAATGCTCCTTCTCCTTTATTTATGGTATAATCCAAGCCGGCTGCATTCGCCGCTTCCATAAGCGAATTTTCCGCAACATCCCAAATATCGTCTGTTCCAACTCTTTTTTCTGGTCTATCAGAAAATTTGACTTTTATGTCCGTAAATCCAAATCTCGCATAAATCTCCTTGAGCATTGAACAGACATCAAGCGTTTCGGTTATTATTTGATCAGGGGTGCAAAAAACATGGCCATCGTCTTGCATAAAAGCGCGAAGCCTCATGATTCCGTGAAGAGCCCCGGAAGATTCGTTTCGATGACAGAGGCCAAATTCAGCCATACGAATCGGAAGATCTCGATAACTTTTCACTGAACCGGTTTTGTAGCACACGATATGTCCCGGACAATTCATGGGCTTTATCGCCATCATGTTGTCGTCATCTTTAACTATAAACATATTTTCCTGAAACTTTTCCCAGTGACCAGATGTTTCCCAGAGAGATTGGTTCATTAGCTGAGGAGTTTGCACCAAAAAATAATCATGCTTTTTAATGATTTTTGTAATATATTCCTTTATCAGGTTGAATATAACGCAGCCATTCTTTAGCCAAAATACGTTTCCAGGAGCTGCATCATCAATATGGAAAATATCTAATTCTGGACCAAGTTTTCGATGATCTCTAGCTTGAGACTCTTCAATCATCTTCAAATAAATTGCTAACTCTTTTTTTGATGGAAAGACCGTTCCATAAATTCTTTGAAGCATATCATTTTTACTATCCCCTCTCCAATAAGCACCGGCAACAGAGGTAAGCTTGAATGCATCAGTTGGAATATAACCGGTTGAGGGAATATGAGGCCCTCGACATAAATCGGAAAAATCGTCAATTTTATAAACCCCAACTGCGGCGCTTTCAATTGAGTTTATCAGCTCAATTTTGTACGTCTGATTTCGCTTTTTAAAATACTCAACAGCGTCAGGTTTAGGTATTGTAAATTGCGTGAAAGGAATATCTCTTTTTATAATATCATTCATTTTTTTTTCAATCATTTCAAGATCGGCAATTGAAAAACTTTTTTGAGACATGAAATCGTAATAAAACCCATTTTCTATAGCTGGCCCAATCGCAAATTTAGCTTTCGGATCGATTTCTAGAATAGCTTTTGCAAGAACGTGAGCTGTTGAATGACGCAGAATTGCCAATCCTTCCGGATCAGAGTCGGTTACTAGTTTTACCATATCTTCCGGTGTTAATTTTTTTGACAAATCCGTAAGAGTACCATTTATGTTCGAAGCCAAAACCTTTTTTTGAATTCCAATTTTACAAGCCAAATCATAAGAAGAGGAGTTATCTTCTATATCAAATTTTTCTTTATCTTTAAGATATATAATCATGCTCCTCTTTCCTATTCTATTACTTTAGGCACGCAAAACATACCGAATTTTTTATGTTTCGTATTTGATAAAAGTTCTTCTTGAGAATTTGTTACGGATGGAAGGTCTTTCTTTTCTATGGTACCTCCTATGTCTTTCAGTGAGCCAATATTCACGTTGGAAGTTTCTATTCGAGACAATTGATCTATCCAATCAAAAACTTGATTTAACCTTTTTAGAAACTTTTCTTTTTCGCTTTCCTCGATCCTTATTTTTGCAAGGTTGCAGACTTTTTTCAATTCGTCATCATGTATCATTTCTTGATCCATTTGAATAAACGCTCGGCGCTCAATGATAGCACTCTGACCTTAGAAGTTCAAATAGTTGTATACGTTTGTCTGCGTTCAGATAGAAGTGAGAGAAAGTAGATGTAGTAGAGAAGGGAAATATGTAGGTAACTCGTAAGAGTTATCAACATATTCCGTTCATACAAAAAGCTCTCTAGAATAAGTATTAGTTAAATCTTTATTCGAGGAGACCTTTGCATGCAGATATTTTATCTACACAGGAAGATTAGTAACCTATATCGCTGTGTGATTCCAGAAAAAAGCAGAAGTGAGTATGGAAAATTATGTGATGAGACGGTTAAGAAATGGGAAACTTGTCACAAAAGTGGTATGACTTCTAAGAAAATACAAGAGATATTAGGGGTAAGTAGAGCAACTTACTACCGACGAAAGAAGTTTTTACATGCTGGAATAATCAAGAGTAAGAAGCCAAAGAATTTAAGAAAATCTAAGTTTATATAT
>JAIRYO010000043.1 GCA_031267725.1 Holosporales bacterium
TATGATTTTTGCGCCGCACAACCACGACACGTTCTCTATGCTATCATTGCTTTTTCAAAAACGCAAGTTATTTCTTTTATGTGTCTGCGTTCAGCTAGCCGGACTCAAACATAAAATGACTCAGCCTGAATAGGTCGTAAACCATGCTTAAATGATTTTTGTATCTTTTTTATAATGCTTTAAGCGTGGTACATTTAGTATGGTTCCCCCCTATTCAGGCTTGAACACATGCAGGAGTCATGGCCATTCATAGACGAAAACTAGCTCTGAAGTTGGTGTAGCTGACTCAAAGAACCTTCTTCGAGAAGCGGAGGCAGACACAGATTAAATATGGTTTATGGGTGAAGAAGAGGTTATTACGAATGATACAATTTGTAATAATTTAGAAGATTGATGAAAAACGCCTTTGTTGATAACCTGGGTTAAAAGGCGCTTTACGAAATTTTATGCTTTTTCATCATAAAGATGCTTGGTCTAATGAGCGAATTTACAAAGAAATATATTCAAACTCTATAAAGTACCCAAACGAATTTTGGAAATACCATTTAAAAGATCTTTATTGGAAAAAGGCGCCAAATTCTGCTTTTGATGTTAAAACAGGAAAATGGTTAACGGGAGGAATCTCAAACGTTTGCTATAACTGCATCGATAGGCATGCACTTAACAAGCCAAATAAACCGGCAATAATATGGCATGGAGATGAAGCTGGAGAAAGGAGAGAAATTTCCTATTCTCAGCTAAGAAAAATGGTTATCATAATCGCATCAATTTTGAAAAATAAAGGAATAAAAAAAGGCGACGTTATCGCTATTTATATGACAACAACTCCGGAAACAATAGCAGCAATGTTAGCGTGCGCCAGAATTGGAGCTTTGCATCTTGTCATTTTTGCCGGGTTTTCTTCAGAAGCTCTTGCTCATAGGCTCTCATCTTCAAATACAAAGCTTATTTTAACGATGACCTCATCGAGGAGAGGGGGAAAGCAAATTGAAATTCTTCAAAATGTTAAAATCGCCCTCTCAAAAATGCAAAACCTTCTTGAATTTGTTCTTCTTGACAGAGTTGATGAATTTCCCATGCAAACCAATGACGAAATAGAATGGCAAGATAATAGAGATGATCTATTTATTTTGTATACTTCTGGCTCATCAGGTTCTCCCAAAGGTATAATTCACTCCGCATTACCATATCTTTTTTATGCAGCCGTTACTTTTAAAATTATATTCAATATAGTTCCGGCTGATGTTTCTTTTTGCACTTCAGATATAGGTTGGATAACTGGACATAGTTACATGGCATATGCCCCGCTATTTTATGGCTTAACAACCGTTATTTTTGAAGGAAATCCAACATACCCAACAACAGATAGATATTGGAAAATCATAGAAGAAGAAAAAGTTTCAATTCTTTATTCCGTGCCAACCGCGATTCGCTCTCTTCAAATGCTTGATAAGGTTTCGATAAAAAAACATGATTTGTCATCTCTTAAAACACTTGGTTCAGTTGGAGAGCCGATTAATGAGTCAGCTTGGAAATGGTATTTTGAAGCTGTCGGTAATAGAAGATGCCCGATAATGAACACATGGTGGCAAACAGAATCTGGGGGAATTATTTTGGCGCCACTTAGAGATTTAGATCAAAAACCATGCGTCACAGGAAAACCATTTTTCGGAATATCGATTGGAATATCAAAAAAAAGTAATGAATTTACTAATTTTGTTGATGAACAAGGTGAATTGGCTATAACAGGAAAATGGCCTGGATGTTGTCGTAATATCGAACACGAAAAAATGTTCTTGACGGGAGATGGAGCAATTTATGATTCCGATTTTGATGTTAAAATAATTGGTCGGATTGATGATGTTATAAACATATCAGGACATAGGTTTGGGACGGCAGAGTTTGAATCTGCAATTAACAAAGTTGACGAAATTAAAGAATCCGCAGTTGTCGCAGTTAACCATAAAGTGAAAGGACAAGCAGCATTTGCATATGTTGTTTTGAAGGGTTTAAAAGATATGGGGATTGTTGAAAAAATCATAAAATCTATTAGAGAAAAAATTGGTCCAATAGCGAGACCTGATTTTATAGCTTTTGTTCCAGATTTGCCTAAAACTCGCTCAGGGAAAATTACTAGACATTTGTTAAAGGACATTGCAAATAACAAAGAATACGACTCAGAGGATATATCGTCCATATCTAATCAAGAGCTGATACCCGCGATAGCAGAGGCTGCAAAGAATGCAATAATATGTTCTGAAGTTTATTCCTCACCGTCAGAATGACTTTCTTGCCCCCCTCAGATCTTAAGGATTATTATTTAACACCAAAGTGTTCCTTTATATAAGCTTAACCACCTGACTAACCTCAAACATAAAATGTTCCACGTGGAACAATCGCTTAAAAGCTTGAACCAGCCAGCCTCAAACATAACATGAATTCGGCGGCCAAGTCTGGATAGACCATAAACCATGCTTAAATGATTTTTATATTTTTTTTATAATGCTTTAGACAAGATATATATAAGCA
>JAIRYO010000052.1 GCA_031267725.1 Holosporales bacterium
TGGCAAAGGATGCTGGATGTATAGTTTTATTCCTTCCAGCATATTCCCCTGATCTCAATCCGATTGAACAATTCTGGAGTTGGGTTAAGAGAAAACTGAGAGAGATTTTGCACAATTATACTTCTTTAGACGAAGCTATTCAGACCTCCTTTCAACTAATTTGAGTATATATATCCTGTCTAAAGGATTATAAAAGGAAATACAAAAATCATTGGGGCATGGTTTACGGTCTATCCAGACTGGGCCGCCTGAGTCAGGTTATGTTTGAGGCGAGTGGATGGTTCAAGTTTTTAAGTAATTGTTCCACGTGGAACATTTTGTGTTTGAGGCCGGCCAGGTGGCTTAAACTCTAATACGAGAGGATGAAGAGATTGCTATATATATCCGATATCCCATAGAGGAAAAGTAAAAAAGAAGGCTTGTTGCCTTCCTTCAAATCCTTATGCTGCTTTATCAATAGTCTCATCTCCATAAGCTTGTCTTTTCAATTCATCAAGTCTAACTTTTTCCCAAACGCAGCAAGAAGTGGAATATCCACCAGTAATCTTTTTCATAGAATCTGACATATCCGCTCTTTTTAAATATTCAAACTTTAATCTAGGAGATAGCGGTCCAAGAACGGGAGACATATTAACAAAATGATCTGAGTAAAAACAGTTCCCATCCTTATCAATATAAAAATTTTCGACCTCACCTCTAGTTAGACGATCGCTATAGTCCACCACCAAATCACCACGTTCACTATATCTGTTGCCTGCCCTACAGACTTCATCGTCGAAATCTATTTCGAGAGATTGTCCATTTACCATAGTACGAAATAGCACTTCTCCCTGTCCGGAGAAATAAACTTGCAATGCATCTTCCGGCTTTAAAGTAACAAGCAGATCATCGTTTAGTTCGCGGCCATATTTGTATGACACAGTGAGCTTCTTAAGATCTATATTGCCATACTTGTTGAACTTACAACGACTCAATTCACGCCAGGTACTTACTGAAAGTATCTCGAGATCCCATCTGGTATGATTGCCTATCACACACGTCGCACTTACCGTTCCTATCGTACTCAAAGACAAGCACAATAAACCCCTAAAGATAAAGTTTTTCACAAAAATTTCCTAAAGTGTACCACACATCAGGGAGCAGGGTATAGCTGTCGTTAGGCGGTTGTCAAGCTAATTGCTCGGGTTATATACGTTCACATAGCTCAAGACAAAAGCCACGAAGTTACTTTTCGTCTATTAATAACCATGACCCCCGCTTTTGGTTGAATTATCTACTGTTTTGATTACATTAGCTCCATCCTTTTTACTAGTGGCGGGAAGAGGATTACTATTAAACTCATGTATTATTATAAGATACTCACTATAATGTATTCCGCGAAGGGCTTCAAAAAGAGTAGGAGTATAAGTAGGAGGAGGAGGAGGTAGGGGAAGATTACCAACAGCAACGTGAGGAGCGACGTGGAAAGCAGCAAGATTAGCAACGATATCATCAGCGTCGACAGGAAAAGGAAAGTCAGGAAATTTTAAATAAATTTCCTCTCCTTTTCCCCCCTTTTCAGTTTCTGTGGCGTCTCCTGACTTGTTAATACCCCCCCGGCCAAAAGAAGTATCTTTGTTATTTTGTATAATAATTTCATCTTTGTTTCCAGTTTCAACATTGATATACTCATTCTACCTATCAGCTCTTAACAAACAGTTAATTTAAAAAGTTTATTTTGCTGATAGAATAGCTTTTGTTGTTTCATCTAGAGAATGCTGGATTTATGCTGATAACGGTAGTAACCATATTTCCAGAGATGTTCCCAGGGCCACTTTCTCACAGTTTAATTGGAAAGGGAATTGGTAGGATATGGAATTTAAAGATCGTCGATATCCGAAATTTTGCTGAGGACAAGCGCAACACAGTTGATGATACACCGTATGGAGGAGGGCCAGGAATGGTCATGAAACCAGATGTTGTTCATGAGGCTATGAACCATGCCCTTTCTTTTTATAAGAACAAACCTGAAATCGTTTTTATGACTCCAAGAGGTGGGGTTTTTTCAAACAAGATGGCAAAAGATTTTTCAAAAAATCATGAGGGGATGATCATTTTATGCGGCAGATACGAAGGAGTCGATCAAAGAGTAATCGATTACTGGAAAAAAAAGTATGAAATGAAAGAGGTCAGCATCGGAGATTATGTATTATTCGGAGGAGAAATTCCAGCAATGGTTGTAGTCGACACTTGTCTTAGGTTTTCCTCAGGGATTATGAATAATATTGAATCGACTGTTGAAGAGAGTTTTTCAATTGATCTCCTTGAATATCCGCAGTATACTAAGCCGATGACTTGGAATGGATACGATGTGCCATCTGTTTTGTTGTCTGGAAATCATGGGAAAATTGCTTCTTGGAAATTGGAACAATCAAAGCAGGTTACCCGAGATGTCCGACCCGACTTGTGGGCGCGATTTAAAAATAATCGAGAGTAGGTTGTATCTTTGAAGCGTTTGGAGAGATTGATGAATATAATTGAGCAAATCAACATGGAGCAGGTTGAAAAGTTAACCGCAAACAAAACGATTCCCCCTTTCAGAGCAGGCGATTTTGTTAGAGTTATGGTCAAGGTTAGAGAGGGAACGAGGGAGAGAATGCAGTCTTTTGATGGGGTCGTTATCGCTAAAAAGAATCGTAGTATTAATTCATCTTTCAAGGTAAGGAAGATATCGAACGGAGAAGGTGTCGAACGTCTATTTCCTCTTTATTCACCGAACATTCAAATAGAAGTATTGAAGCATGGAAAAGTGAGGAGGGCTAAGCTTTATTATCTTAGAGAGAGGACTGGGAAGCGCGCACGTATAGCTGAGAAAAAGCGTGCAGCGGATTTAGAACCCGTTCCCAAAGCACCTAACACTTAAAATTCCTCACCTAGGAATTAATAATCGAAAAAAGGTGTTAGTTCTTCTTTTGTGATTCC
This sequence comes from Holosporales bacterium, assembly GCA_031267725.1. Taxonomy (GTDB): domain Bacteria; phylum Pseudomonadota; class Alphaproteobacteria; order RUG11792; family RUG11792; genus JAIRYO01. The sequence goes on from JAIRYO010000052.1 coordinate 2,962, forward strand.
TCCTTGCCTTACTATTGAGAAAGGTTTTTTAGACAAATTGACGATCGTTGAGGCGACGTTTTTGCATTTGCCTCCATCGATTATCAGGGGGATTTTGTCTTTGAAGTCGTTTTTCACCATTTCAAATGAATCAGAGGTGTTCTTTCCGGAAAGGTTAGCACTAGTTGCAACTATAGGAGAACTTAGCCCTCTTATTAACTCAAGAGACAACTTGTGATTCGGAATCCTGATTGCTATGGTACTTCTCTCAGCGGTTATTAACCTCGAAGCATTTTTGACTGGAAGTATAACCGTAAGAGCTTTTTTTTTGAATTCCCAAAAGTGCTTTGCTATGTCAGCAGCCTCTTTCGAAAAGTCAGCTAAGTGTTTGGCCATTTCTATACTGTTCACCAAAAGTACGAATGGCTTCGAAAATGATCGATTTTTTATCTTGTATAATTTTTTAACTGCAAGGTCATTGGTTGCATTTGCCAACAGCCCATAGACGGTATCTGTTGGGGCTGCAACTATCCCCCCCTGCTTCAAAATACTAATCGCCCTTTCATATATCTGCTCGGTAGTATCGATCATATCTGTATGGATGTATGGCTAAATATCCAAATTCTTGACTTTTTCCGCGTTTGCTTGAATGAATTCTCGACGGGGCTCAACCACATCTCCCATTAATATTGAAAATATTTTGTCTGCCTCTTCCGCCTGAGTCATTTTTACTTGAAGTAACGTTCTTGAAGAGGGATCTAAGGTCGTTTCCCAAAGTTGGTCAGCGTTCATTTCACCGAGACCTTTATATCTATTTATAGTAAGTCCTTTTCTGCCAAACCCTAACACTTTTTCTGAAAGCGCAAGTGGGCCATCAACATAACTTACATCTTTCCCGCCTCCAAGTTCGAGCCTTGCTTTATCGCTAAATATCGAATAAAGCCTCTCCTGAAGACGATTTATTGAACGAACTTCTGGTAGTTCAGAAAACGAATCATCAATCGTTATTATATCACGCGTTCCAAAGGATTTTATGCCAATTTCCAAAACACCCAAATTAATGTTTACATCATAACTATATTCTCCGTTACTCATCGCCGATAAATAGGAAGTTAAAATTCCTAAATTCCTATCTGATTTTTCGATAAGACATCCGCTTAGAAGTAATTTTTCGAGAATTTCTGAATTGCTGATGTATGGCGCTAATGAATTTATAGAATGGCTAATATTGATTGAAGACTCAACTATGTATTTTAAATCCTGATCAATCACACTTTCTCCGCTTGAAAATGTCATTTTTGCGTCCTTGATGGCCTCGTTTAAAAGGTGGCTTTCAAACTCTTTCTCATCCTTTATATAAACGACTGAATTAGCGCGTTTGACTCTATAAAGTGGTGGTTGAGCTATGTAAAGATATCCTCTATCGATTATCGGTCGCATGTAGCGATAGAAAAATGTCAAAAGTAAAGTTCTGATATGGCTCCCATCAACATCAGCATCAGTCATTATAATTATTTTGTGATACCTTGCTTTTTCAATATCAAAATCCTCTTTCCCTATGCCAGTACCGATCGCGGTTATCAATGTTCCAACTGTTTCTGAAGAAATCATCTTATCAAATCTGGCTTTTTCTACATTTAAAATTTTTCCACGAAGGGCTAAAATCGCTTGTATTTTCCTGTCCCTTCCCATTTTAGCGGAGCCACCTGCAGACTCTCCCTCAACTATAAACATTTCACTAAGAGCTGGATTTCTTTCGGAACAATCCGCTAATTTTCCCGGAAGAGATGCAACGTCAAGAGCACCCTTTCGGCGAGTCAACTCCCTTGCTCTTCTAGCCGCCTCTCTTGCAGCAACTGCTTCAAACACTTTATCCAAAACGACTTTTGCCATTGCGGGATTTTCTTCAAACCAAATGTTGACCGAATCATTGATAACAGCTTCAACAACAGGTCTCACCTCGGATGAAACCAGTTTATCCTTTGTTTGTGAAGAAAATTTTGGATCTGGAACCTTAACGGATAAAACGCAAGTTAATCCTTCCCTTATGTCTTCTCCGGTAATAGCGCCTTTCAAATCCTTCTTACCACTTTTTACCGAATTATTGGTGAGATAATTTAAAACGACTCTTGTCAATGCTGTCTTAAATCCTGCGAGATGAGTTCCTCCATCGTGCTGAGGAATGTTATTTGTAAAGCATAATATGTTTTCGTGATAGCTGTCGGTCCACTCCATTGCCATTTGAACTACGATGTCAGGATTGCTATTTGAATTATCTGCGGGCACAATCTTTGGATGAAGCGCATTTTTCCCCTCGTCAATATATCTTACAAAAGCTTCAAGTCCACCTTCGTAATGTAACTCGTTTTTATACGGAGATTCCGCTCTTTCATCGATTACATTTATCCTGACACCAGAGTTTAAAAAGGCCAGTTCTCTAATTCTTTTCTCGATAGTGATTCTTTCAAATTTTGTTATTTTAAAAATTTCAGAATCTGGCTTAAAGCGGACCATTGTTCCAGATTCCATTTCTTCATTTTCGGAAAGCAAGGCTAGAGGAGCTTCCGGAACGCCATATTTAAAAGTTATGAAATACCTCTTATGGTCTTTCCAAACGGTTAATTCCAAAATTTCTGAGAGGGCGTTAACAACAGAAACGCCAACTCCGTGAAGCCCACCTGAAACTTTATATGAATTTTGATCAAATTTGCCGCCAGCATGAAGTTGAGTCATAATAACCTCTGCAGCTGAAACCCCCATTTCTTTATGGATATCAATCGGAACTCCTCTTCCGTTATCTATAACCGAAACATACCCCCCATTTTCAATTGAGATTGTTATGTTGTCGCAATACCCCGCAAGAGATTCATCAATTGCGTTATCTACAACCTCATATACCAGGTGATGAAGTCCTGTTCCGTCGTCTGTATCCCCTATATACATTCCCGGACGCTTCCTAACAGCATCCAACCCTTTTAGTACTTTTATAGAGTCAGCTGTGTAGTTTGTATTCATAAATCGTTATCCTCATCGTGCTCGTCAGTAATTAAGCATTCAGAATAATTAGACCTAAACGCAAAATTGCTATGGGTAGTTATGTTAACTATTATAGCAGATTAATGGAGAAAAAGTACGAAATGAATTTTATGGGAATTTTTAAGGTTACACTTTAGCTTTTACCTCGATAAATTGGAATATTCTCACTCTCTTACAGTTACTCCGCTTAAAAATAAAACGCTCATTTTTGATAAATTCCAATGTAACCATGACTCCTACCTGGTCCCAGCCTGAATAGGAAGTAAGCCATCTTGATATATAGCAATCTCTTCATCCTTTCCTATTAAAGCTTGAACAAGGTGGCCGGACTCAAATATAAAATGTTCCACGTGAAACAATTGTTTAAAAGTTTAAATCAGCTGAGCGGTCTCAAACATAAATGTTCCACGTGGAACATTTATTTAAAAAAAGTT
>JAIRYO010000008.1 GCA_031267725.1 Holosporales bacterium
CTAAAGGGAACATTGATAATATAGTTAAAGAGGTAAAGGAAAAGGCAGAAGAGGTGAAGGCGAGTACTGGTATGAATAAGGATGTAGATGACTCGATGAATAAGTTTGGATCATATGTGTATAATGGGAAAAATCTGCTGAAGGAGATTTGGGATAAGGCTAAAAAGTTGCAGGAGAAGCAGCAACTGGAGAAGCAGCAACTGGAGAAGCAGCAACTGGAGAAGCAGCAACTGGAGAAGCAGCAACTGGAGAAGCAGCAACTGGAGAAGCCGCCGTCTCAATTATCTGAAACAGAACGATTTAACAGATGGATAGCGTTTCTTAAAGAGGATTTGGAGGTGGTATACAGTATTATTGGGGGTTTTAAGCTTGAAGCTTCATTAAATAATGTTAAGAATCTTGAAAGTATGACTTTACCAGACAAGAAGAACTGGGAGGCGAGTGTTATTAGGGATATTTTAATTGCATTTAACGATGTGATGAAGAAGCTGGATGAGCTCATAATACAGCCCAATCTTCCTCTTACAGAAAAACTCCAATATCTAGGAGTTAAAGCTACTTTTTATATTAATAAAGCAAATTGGGTAGGTATCAAAGAGAAAGTATGTAACTTAAGGTGGAAGATAGAAGTTGCTACTAAAGGTAATAATTTAGAGGAGGGGTATAATAGGTTAAATGATGAGTTAGAGGCTCTTAAGAAGGAGATAGAAGAAAGGAATAAGTGTTGCTACTCCCTTAAGTGTCTGAACGATGAGATATGGAAGTGGATTAATGAGGTAAAGGACGTGAATAACCTTCCAGAGAAAGAGGCATTGAGAAGCCTTAGCGAGAATGTACTGGAGGCTAAGAAGGCGATTGAAAGAGGAGAAGATTTACCTAAACTTGAGACCTTTAAAGGGGAGTTTAATAAGATAAAGGAAAGTAACTCACTAGAGGGAATTAAGGAAAAGTTCGATTTGTTAAATGAACTTGATGGATTTCTGAAGAGTTTGAATGATATTGTTGACTCTTTTAAGAGTGGAGAGAGAATCAAGTTAGAACAGGAGATAAAGGAGATAAATAAGAAAAAAAATGAAAAGAGCTTTAAGAATGAGGTTGGGAACTTAAGAAGTAGAGTTAAAAAGTTTAAAGATGAAGCAATGGAATTTGAGAAAAAACCTCTACAACAACTTAACAAATGCTTGCCGCTTCTTAAAAAGGATTGGATGTTTGTATTAGATTTACTCAATATTAGGAATGGTAAACTTCGAGATAAACTTCTAGATGCGTTAGCGAGATTTGATAAGATTGAAAGTGAAGCTTTAAAATGGAAGAGAGAGTTTGTGCAAGATGTTAGTGTTATTTTATTAGATGTATTTGAGGCTGCGGTGGAGAGGCTGAATGGGCTCATACAGGCTACTTCCTCCCCTATAGAAAAGCTCAAATATCTAGGAGTTAAAGCTATTCTTCATATCTATAATGCAAATAAAGTAGGTATCACTGAGAAAGTATATGAGTTAAGGGAGAAGATAGAAGGTAGTAGTTCAGAGGAGGATTATAATAGGTTAAATGGTGAGTTAGAGAAGCTTATGACTGAGGTAGAAGTAAGGGATAAGTGTTGGCACTCCTTTTCGGACCTGCACTATAGTATAGACTTCTTGGAAGGGGGGCGATGGGTTCGCAAAAGTAATGCGGTTATAGCTTTTGATCGGACTGTAACGAATGCTGTGGCTTCGATTGAAGCAGGAGATGAGTTGCCTAAATTGGAAGAATTCCAAGCTAGGTTTGATGAGCTACAACAAAAAAAATAGCCTTCGCCTCATTTTGAGTGTGACCTTCTCTCAAGAAGTCAACTACTCTTTGTCTGTATTTTATATCGTATAATTTAGGTATATATAGATTTCAATATTTAAAATTTTAACGAATAGATTGCTTTTGTGTTTCATCCTTAACAGAAATCACAAAGCATTCGTTTTTCACATCGTCTGCGCATTTTATTGCCACATCCATTGCATCATTTTTTGAAACAAATGGCCCAACTAAAATCGCATATTTTTCTTCTCCGGAAGCATTACGAACCTTTTTTACCGAGCAAGAGTTAGGGGAAACTAAAGACTGGAGATTTTTTTTTAAGGATTTAACTTCACGCTCAAGAAGCCGCTTTTCTTTTCCAGAAGAAATTTTTACATAGTAAGCTTTTTCGTCAACGATCGAATATTCCTCAACATCGTTTCGAACTTTTCCTTGCCGAACGCTTCGTGACACAAGCGGAGATGCCTCGTCTTGAAACGGAAGTAACAATCCATCCTCTTGATCAAAAGGAGCGGTTTCATCGTCAATCTTGCTATAAATCCCTTTATCTTTGTGTAAAATCTCCATTCCTCCCGGAGTCTCTGGTAATACCTTAAATGAAGGTTGAGCAGGTTCGATTATCGGAATTCCATCTGGAGTAAGTTTAATGGAAGATGGTTGCTTATCCTTGGTCCAATTATATGCAATCCAAGACAAGCAAACTAAAGATAAAATTGATGAGAAAGTTACGATAAATTTCTGCCAGATAGAAGTCATAACTCCAAAATTTTTGCGTGCTATTCTGCCCCTATCTTCGTCCCAATATGATTGATTAAACTCCGCATATACATCTCTATGAGCTCCTGGAGAATACCTTTGAAGTGGAGGAAGTTGACGTTTTTGATATCTAACCATCTTTTCGTTTATTACATTGTTTTTCGGAGAAAAATATTCCTCACTTTCGCCATTATCACCATATCCAGTATCATAAACCGGCTGTTCATCTTGTTGATAAGTATCATAAAATTCATTATCTTCTGCGTCAAAATCATATTGCTGCGAATGCTGATTTTGACGAATTAAAGATCTTGGCTTCTGCCTTTCACTGGACATGAAAACGTCGTCATACTTCATATACCGTAATTTATCATCTTGAAGTCTTTTTTTTCTAAAGCCATTATTTAACTTTGAATTATCCGTACTCATCTCATCTCCGTCATTGGAGTAATTCCAATTATATCAAATCCATCCTCTATAACATTTTTAGTGGCAAAAAGAAGAGATAGTCTTGCCATAGTGTCTTTCAAGTTATCCGAATCTATAAACCTCAATTCCGTGTTTGATTTTCCTTTATTCCAAAGTGAATGGAACAGAGCCGCTATATTTTGAAGATAACTCGGGATTCTGTGAGGTTCAAGTGCGATTGCTGCAGATTTTACCTGATCTGGCCAAAATGCGAGAGATTGCATAAGGATAATTTCAGACTCATCAGACAAAACAGTTTTATCACAATTCAACAATTCCTCCTCTTTCAATTTCCCGAATTTTGATTCATAATTTCTGAAAACGGAACATATTCTGGCGTAAGCATATTGTACATAAAAAAGAGGATTGCTCATTGACTGTTCAATAGCCTTAGCAAAATCAAAATCGATCATAACGTCGTGATGTCTCGAAATCATCATATATCTCGTGACGTCCTTTCCAACCTTCTCGACAACCTCTTTCAGTGTAATAAAGTTTCCCGCTCTTTTCGACATTTTTATCGGAGATCCATTTTCGAGAAAATTTACAAGCTGATATAATCTTATATCTATGTCCGCTTCACCGCCGCTTAACGCTCTAACGGCAGCTTTCAACCTTTTTAAATACCCATTATGATCAGCGCCTAAAATAGTCACCATCTTCCGGTATCCACGTTTGATTTTATCTAAATGATAGGCCAAATCACCGGCAAAATAAGTCCATTCTCCATCAGATTTTTTCACTGCTCGATCAATATCGTCCTCATACTTAGTTGATCTAAACAATGTTTGAGGAGTTTCCTCCCATTCCTCTTCATCTCCGATTTTCTTTGGTTTCGGTAAAATTCCTTCATAAATATCATCATACTTCTCCAGAATTGCTACAGCCTCTTCGATCATTCCTTGCTTACAAAGCTCTGCCTCCGAAGTGTATTTATCCATCATAACTCCGATAAGCGCCAAATCCTTTTTAATATCCTTTAACATTTCGCCCAAAGAGAATTCCGACAACGGTTCCACCCATTCAGATTCGCACTTATTTAAAAAACTGTCTTGGTAAACCTCTATCAATTTCTTCGCTAAATCTTTAATATACTCTCCGCAATACATCCCACTTTTAAAATCTTTTTTTTCTGAAACCTCAACCCCGAGGATTTCCTTGTATCTTAAATATAGAGAACGCGCTAGGGATTTTATCTGACCTCCTCGATCGTTTATGTAAAATTCTGCCGTAACATCATAACCAATTCTTTTTAATAAATTAACAACAACACTGCCGAAAACTGCATTTCTGGCATGGCCAGTATGAAGCGGGCCAGTTGGATTCGCCGAAACAAATTCGACATTTATTAATGTTCCCTCTGCGACAACGTTAGTGTAACCATAATTTTTTCCTTTCTGAATGATTTCGTCTATGACTCTTTGCCAGGCCGAATCCTTAAGTTTAAAATTGACAAATCCGGGCCCTGCTATTGATATAGCGACAACATCCTCACTTTTTGAAACGGCTTCACGAATCACTTCAGCTAAAATTTTAGGAGGGGTTCCGAGAGTTTTTGAAAAAACCATTGCTGCGTTCGTGTATAAATCCCCAAGATTTTTATCTTTAGGCTGATCTATTAATACCAAGTTCTCAGAAATCTGCGTTGAATCGAGTTGGGAAAACTTTTTCAAAGCAGCAAATATAAAACCCCGAATCAACTTAAACACAGAAATCTAAAAGGTATAAAAACATGCTTGAATTATAGTGTAATTCATAATCCAGAGCAACGTCTTTATAGGGTGTGTATACCTTCACATGGTTGAGACAAAAGACTCGAAATTACTTCATCTATGGATAACCATAACTCATACCTGGCCAAGCCTGAATAGGGAGTAAGCCATGTTTAAATGATTTGTGTATTTTTTTTATAATGCTTTAGACAAGATACATAACAATCTCTTTATCCTATTCAGACTGGGCCATGCAGGAGTCATGGTTATTAATAGAGGAAAAGTAGTTTCATATATGAACGCAGACAGAAAAAATAAAATATTTGTAAACTGTCCATATGGATGCTATTCTCATCACGGAGTTGTTGTGATATAGAGTTGTGCTTGTGCTAGCTAAAAAGGTCTTTCTTTCAATTAGTTTATGTTCACTGTTCTTCGTTGCGATTGATCGTCAGTTTGGATTCGCAAGTGATAGTGCTTCCGGAAAAAAAATAGCTAATGGAAAAAATTTTTTATTTATGGCACTAGAAAGTGCCTTAAGAAACAATAGGGAAATCTTGTCTATCCGAGAAGAGTTGAAAGCTACGCATGAAGCTCGTGTCATTGCATCAAGCGGATTCAGGCCGACGCTCGCCTTAGAAGGAAAAGTACAAACAGAAAAAACAAAACGTTGGCAAAATTTGCAGGGGGACAGAAGAACTAATCCATCAAGGTCAGGGGGGCTCGTCCTAAAACAAAATCTTTATCATGGCGGTAAGGACGTGATGTCAGTTAGGGAAGTTGACGCAAAAGTGAAAGCGAGTTGGGAAAATTATGAAGCAAAAAAACAACTGATTTTGAGAGATATTTCCATAGTCCTCTTTTCCATTATTGCCAAAAAAGAAGAGGCTTCGTACTTAAGGTCTCTCTTAAGTGCAAGAAAGGAAAATATAGAAGTTGCAGAAAGAATGCTTGCAAGTGGAGCGGCAAGGGAAGTTGATGTTGCTCAGGCGAAAGCTGGATATGCGGAGACTGAGGCAAAACTGGCGAAGGCCGTGTCGGATTGTGTGGCTCATTGCGCCCAGTTTGAAGAGATGACGGGATGCATGGTTCCTGATAAACTTCCTCTTCCAGAAAAATTACTTGACGATAGTATGCCTGAAGGACAAGCTATTGACATAGCTTTTAAAAATAATCCAGCGTTGCTTGCGACTGTTCACGAGCTTGATGCAGCCAGAGCTTCTGTAAAGAAGACAATTTCGGAGTTTCTGCCCTCTCTGGATGCGACGTATTCGATTGATCAAACTCATACTCATTCTGAGGGAGGAAAAAGGGGCCAAACTTTTGCTCTCTCTGCCACTTTCCAGATTTATGATGGAGGGGTAGCTAGATCAGATAAAAGAAAAGCTGAAGATCTTGCTGTGAAAGCTTCTGTGGATAAAGAAAAAGTTCTTAACGAAATAAAAACTCAGATGCTTTCGTGTTATGCGGCGCTTAAATCTGCAAAGCAGAATTTAAAATCTATGGAAACGGCCGTTAACGCCAGGAACATCGCCCTCAGTAACACGCAACAAGAGTATAAGGCAGGCCTAAAAATTATGAAAGATGTGCTGGATGCTCAAGAGCAGCTGTTTGAAGTTGTGTATATGAAAATTCAGGCTGAGAATGAATATTTTTCAACTCAATGTAAGATCCTTGCGTTGCTTGGAAGAATGAATGCGAAGTTTTTGAAAATAACTGATTCGGACTTCGACTACAGAACGCATTATGCTGAAATAAGTAGTAAATTCTGAGGAAATCAATCTTATGAACTGTCCTAACATTAATCCAGAAGAAGAAATGTCGATGGAGGATATACTGTCTTCCATAAGAAAGCATGTTTCTGAGACTGATGAAAATAAGGAAAAGGATCTTTACGAAGGAGGAGGGGAGGGAGATTCCGACACCGAAACGGTTATTAGTTTGGATGAGTCGAGTGTTGTTGCTGAAAATCCTGATCACTCTTTCGAGATTCCGGAGAGCTTTAAAAAAGAAGCTTCGCTGATTTATGAAGAGAAAAGCTCTCTCTCTGAAGAGGTTTTGCATGTCAAAGAGAATAGATCTCGAGGTCCCTTTGAGCAACTCACAAACGCTTTGAACTCTTATGGCAAGAGTAAATTACTGCCACCGAAAGAGAAAGGAAATCAGCTGACGGTGGAACAGCTTTTTTTCTCAATAGCTGAAAATGTTGTTGAGAAGTGGGTTAAGGACAATATGAGAAAGCTAGTTGAGGAAATGGTTTCTCGTGAAATTGAAAGGATAAAATCTGAATAGTAGGAGAGCACTATGCTAGACATTGTCGATGAAAAAGAGTTTGAATCCATTATGAAGGATGTTTCTGTGCTTTATTTTTGGGCTACGTGGTGCGGTCCATGCAGAATGCTATCCTCTGTTATTGACGAATATACGAAAGATCATCCAACAGTATCTATCGTGAAAATAAATGTGGATGAGTCTAAAGAGATCGCCGCCGAGTATGATATACAATCTCTTCCGACTGTTTTGATTTTCAAAAGGGGGAAAGAGATAGCTTCTAGGACCGGATTTATGTCAAAGTCCGCGTTCGCAGATTTTATCATCAGCAGTGTTAACTCTGGACTTGTTTCTTAAAAAGTCTCTATGCCTGGGGAGGATTTATATCAGCTAGATAACTCTTGCTCCTCATCTGCGTCCTGATTTTCATCGATAACTGAAGCTGAAGCTATAAGTTCTCCCTCGCCCAGTCTGAATAGTATAACTCCTTGAGAAACTCTTCTTGTTATTCGTACTTCTTCAACGGAGCATCTCATGATTCTTCCGGTGTTGGTTATCATCATAATGTGAGTTTCAAAATTAACTGGAAACGAAGCTACAACTTTTCCATTTCTTTCTGTTACTGCTAAGTTTGTGAATCCTTGCGTCCCCCTATTGGTGGATCGGTATTCATAAAAAGAAGAGATCTTACCGAACCCCTTTTCCGTAACAGTTAAGATGAATCTTTCATTTCTTGCTAAGGTGGTCATCCTATCTTCTATTAAACTGTTAGTCTCAACAATTTCCTTCTTAACAAATTCTCTGAGCTTTTCCGAATTTTTCAGGTACTCCTCTCTTTCGTTAAGATTGTCTATCTCCCATTTGTCTAAAATCGCCATTGAAATGACCTCGTCGCCTTTCTTAAGTTTTATTCCTCTAACCCCATTAGAAGATCGGCCCGAAAAAATTCTTACAGCACTTGAGGAAAAGCGACTGCAAATTCCGTTTCTTGTTGACAAGAATATATCGTTCCCTTCTTCGCAAAGCTGCACACCAATTAGTTTTTCTCCATCGTCGAGTAAAATTGCTCTTTTTCCGTTGGATTGAATATTTACGAAATCTTCAAATTTATTTCTTCTGACATTTCCGAATGAAGTTGTGAACATTAAAGTCTTACCTGCTAAATTTTCATCCTTCCTCACAATAAGAATCGTGGAGATCGATTCCTTTTCCTCCACTGGAAGCATATTTATGATCGCTCGTCCTTTTGATATTGGAGAACCGATAGGAAGCCTATAAACTTTCATCGCATAAACCTTCCCAAAGGATGAGAAAAACAGTGCCTCATCATGGGTATTTGCGATTATAACTTCTTGAACAATATCTTCTTCCTTCGTTTCCATTCCGTTTTTCCCTCTTCCGCCTCTTTTTTGAGCTCTGTATGCCGAAAGAGAAACTCTCTTAATATACCCTCCGAGAGTATATGTAACGACCATATCCTCCCTTTGAATCAAGTCTTCATCATCAACATGTTCAAAATTTTGTTCTATTTTCGTTAATCGAGGAGTACTAAATTTTTCTTTAACTTCAAGCATTTCTGTTTTGATTATATCGATAACTCTTTGTTTTGAACTTAAAATGGAAAGAAGATCATTTATCTGTTCTATAACCTCATTAAGATCGTTTTGAATCTTATCCCTTTCGAGTCCTGTCAATTTATGAAGTTTCAAATCTAAAATAGCATCTGCTTGTTCTGCGGTTAGCTTGTATGCTTTTGCATTTTCGGTAAAAGAATCAACTAGCTCTAGCATTGATTTGACATTTTCAGCATCAAAGATCTCTATCATCAGATTATCTTTAGCTTCAGATCTATCCATCGCAGATCTAATGATTTCGATAACACGATCTATGTTTGCAATAGCGATTCCAAACCCCAAGAGGAGATGGGCCTTTTCACGACATTTTTTGAGATTAAACTTACTGCGTCTTATTATAACTTTTTGCCTGAACTCTATGAAGTTATCAATAATTTCACGAAGGGAGAGCTTCAGCGGTTTATTTTTGACAAGGGCCAACATGTTATAACCAAAACTCGTTTGAAGTTGAGTGTGTTTAAATAGCTGATTCAAAATAACTTCTCCAACACAATCTCTTTTAAGCTCTATGACGATTCTCACCCCATCCTTGTTAGACTCATCCCGGATATCACTTATTCCCTCAATTACTTTTTCTTTTACTAACTCCGCTATCTTTTCAACGAGTTTAGCTTTATTGACTTGGTATGGAATCTCGTGAATCAGTATGGTTTCCTTGCTTCCCTCAGATTTAACAACGCTTGTTTTTGCTCTGACCATAACAGAACCTCGGCCAGTGTTAAATGCATCCCTTACTCCACCACTTCCCATTATGATGCCCCCTGTCGGGAAGTCAGGCCCAGGAATATAAGATCGCATCAGTTCATCTGCTGTTATCTCCGAGTTATCTATAACCGCACAACAGGCATCAATAACCTCCCCGAGATTATGTGTTGGAATATAGGTTGCCATTCCAACTGCTATTCCTCCTGTTCCATTAACCAGAAGGTTGGGAAATTTGGCTGGGAGGACAGAAGGCTCAGTAATTGTGTTGTCATAATTTGGTCTAAAATCGACTGTATCACTGTCAATATCTGTAACCAGTTCGTGAGCAAGTTGCGACATTCTCGCTTCCGTATAACGAGGAGCTGCAGCGGAATCTCCGTCCATAGAACCAAAATTCCCTTGTCCATCAACGAGAGGAGCTCTTAAGCTAAAATCCTGAGCCAATCGAACCATAGTATCATAAATCGCAGCGTCACCATGAGGATGATACTTTCCCATAACCTCACCGACTACTCTTGCGGATTTTCTGTATGGTTTGTTATGGTGATTCCCCGTCTCGTTCATTGCGTGAATTATTCTTCTATGGACCGGTTTTAATCCATCCCTAACATCTGGAAGAGCTCTGGAAACTATAACACTCATAGCATAGTCTAAATACGAGTTTTGGACTTCTTCCTCGATTGGAACTACAATTATCCCGTCTCTGTTACTCTTCATCATTTTTTTCTTTAAATCCGTGAATGATTCAAAATTGTATCACACAAAAATAAAATTTTCACGAAAGTTCATTTTAATGTATACTTTCGCATAGTTTGAGACAAAAGAGGCAGAGTTAGTTTTTTTCTATGAATAACTCTGACTCCAGCATGATCCGGCCTGAACTGGGAGTAAACCATCACCTTCACCTTTTGTATACATATTGCCAACCCCTCTAAGCAATATTCTAAGATTGCTATATATCATGCTTAAAGGGTTATAAAAAGAAATACAAAAATCATTGGGGCATGGTTTATTCCCTATTCAGGCTGGGCCAGGCGGGAGTCATGGGTATTAATGGATTAGAGGTAACTTCGTCTCCCGGCCCCCCTCCAACATAAAATGTTCCACGTGGAACAATTGTTTAAAAAAGTTTTCCAAAATTAACGTAAGATTAAACTTTTTATGATATGCTAAGCGTGTGCTTGCAAAACGCGAGAACAACTCAGGTGTTGCGACCGGACCCGCCCGGAGGTCCCCCAGTGGTGGGGGGGGCTAGGGATGGAATATATAGGGTATCACAAAAAGCTTAATAAAACGTTAATTCAAAGAGTTTTTTAAAGGTATATAGGTATAGTTTAATTATAGTAGGCCTGCCTAGATTCTGCTTGACTTTTGAAGAGAGGTTTTCAGAGTCGTTACAAAGATAAATTGTTCCACGTGGAACATTTTATGTTTGAGTTCGGCCGCCTTGTTCAAGACCAAAAAGCTAACTCCGCTTCTTTTGTCTCGCACCCGTTTGAACTTGGATAGGGCAAAAGAAAGATACTAGCAGATCAGTATTTAATTTGATAGGAGCGCTATAAACAGAAAAGGGAACTATGGATTGCTCCTTTATGATGACGTCACTCTTATCACTGTAGTTTAACATTCTTCTGCAACGCTCTTCTAATATATCGACATCTATGGCTTCACTTTTGAGAAGTTTTACGTTTCTTTTTACAGATTCCAGATTGGCCTCTAACGTCCTTAACTGCTCATTTTGTCTTTCGAATTCTTTTCTGACCTTTATATAAGACAACAATCCGTTTTCGCCACTAACGGCATGAAACAAAAAATACACAAAAACCACCGCAACCAAAGAAGCGACGAATGCGATCTTTACATTATCGGAAATGCCAACAAAACGACTGTATAATCTCATGTCAAAACGAAATGGGCCTAAATCTCCATTAGATAATAGGCCCTAAAATGACTTAACGCAAGATAGGTTAGCGAGGAACAACCACAGTCACAGCCCGACGATTCTCAGCATACGCTTTTTCGTCTGCCCCCGTATTTACAGGTCTTTCTTTTCCATAAGACACCACAGAAGTGACCCTAGTTCCATCTAAGCCATGTTTAATAAGGTTTTTCCTTACTTCTTCTGCTCTACGTTGGCCAAGCGCAAGGTTGTATTCCTGAGTTCCTCTGTCATCACAGTGCCCTTCGATCGCAATGTTTGTATTCGTATAGGTTTGTAACCACTCCTTTTGAGCTTGCACTCTCGCCTCTGCAGACGGAGTAAGTTTATAGTTATCAAAGTTGAAATAAACGGCATTTGGAACGTTCTTTTCAAAATCTTCTGGAGAGCCTGGAGCTACCTTCGTGCCATCAATTCCACATGTACAAGAGCAAGCGGCCAATACAAAAGAGGCCGAGCAGATTAATCCTAATAGAGATTTCCTTTCCATAATTCTTCCTTAAAAACAAAATTAAGTCATCATACATATATGATATCAAATTTTATGACGCAGCAGCAAATTTAATATTTATAAAATTTGTCGTATTCTTTGATAAAGAAAAACTGTTGCGTTTTTGCCACTATTTTTATCTAAACCAAACAAACATTTCATAAATTTTGTTTACAACCTCCAACTTTTATGCTTCATAACCAACTGTAATATATTCAACTTTAATGTCTCACTCTGCTACAACAAAAGACGCAGAGCTGCTTTTCCCCCTATGAATACCTGCAAATCCTGCATGGTTTCCCATAGTGAAAAGTAATTCCCCATCTTTTTCTCAAATTTTCTCTCAAATCACATGAAGGTATACAAGTCTCATAATTGTTGTATTCCTGTGCATAAATTTATGTTACCATTAAGATAGGTTTCCTGTGTGTATCTTAGGAATAGTATGGAATTGAAGTCTGTTGTCCTCATGGTGGGATTTTTCTTGCTTGCAGCGGTTGGATATAAGGGGGTTTCGATTATAAGAAAAAACGACATGATTATCCGAACAAACGGGATTTCAACTAGACACGTTGTATCTGATCAAATTTGCTGGGAGATAAGTTTTCCAAATAAAGCGAGTACCATAAAGGAAGCTCAATTAAAATTTGTTGAAGACAAAGAAAAAGTTCTTTCGTTTTTGAAAAAGTGCGGCTTTTCAGATGATGAAATAACTCAAGACCCTCCTGGGATATATGAAGTTTGCGAAAGGAGTATAGATGAAGTTTCTAAAAAGGAAAAAGAGGAGAGATTTTTTAAAACGGAAGGTTGTTTTACTATAAGAACAGCGAGAGGCGAGATGGTGCAGGAGTGCCTTTCAAAAACTGCAGAGCTTTTCGAAATGGGAGTTTTGTTTTATA
>JAIRYO010000075.1 GCA_031267725.1 Holosporales bacterium
CTGGACCAGGCAGGAGTCAGAGTTATTTATAAAACATAAAATGTTCCACGTGGAACATTTTGTTTAAAAAAAGTTTTCCAAAATTAACGGAATATTAAACTTTTTATGATATGCTAAGCTTGTGCTTGCAAAACGAGAGAACAACTCAGGAGTTGCGGCCGGACCCGACCGGAGGTCCCCCAGTGGTGGGTGGGGGCTAGGGATGGAATATATAGGGTATCACAAAAAGCTTAATTAAACGTTAATTCAATGGAGTTTTTTTAAAGGTATATAGGTATAGTTTGATTATAGTATGCCTGCCTAGATTCTGCTTGACTTTTGAAGGGAGTTTTTCAGACCCATTGCAAACATGAAATGTTCCACGTGGAACAATTATCTTTTATGAATAACTATGACGCCCGCCTGGACCACCCTGAATAGGCGGTAAACCATACTCCAATAATTTGTGTATTTCTTTCTCTTCATCCTTTCATATTAAAGCTTGAACAAGGCAGCCGGACTCAAACTTAACATGAATTCGGCGGCCCAGCCTGAATAGACAGTAAACCATGCTTAAATGATTTTTGTATAAAATGTAAAGAGCTGTCCTAGGTAAGGAAAATAATCTAGGATGGAAAAATGAGAAGAAGCAAACTTAGTAAGGAAACACAAAGGAAGTTAATAGAATATACAGTAGCTTTATACTTTCACAGATTGAGGTTCTTAATATATGAAAGTTGAGTTAGATGAAAGTTATTTTGGAGGTTTGAGGAAAGGAAAAAGAGGGGCGCGGAGCAGCTGGTTTTACAATGGGCTGATAGTGGTTATCTAAGGCAGCCCCTTAAAAAAAGCTAAAGAAGTAGCAGTAAGGATGTTACTAAAAGGAATATCTATTGAAAACATAGCTGATATTACAGGGGTATCTAT
Organism: Holosporales bacterium; assembly: GCA_031267725.1. Lineage (GTDB taxonomy): Bacteria > Pseudomonadota > Alphaproteobacteria > RUG11792 > RUG11792 > JAIRYO01. The sequence goes on from JAIRYO010000075.1 coordinate 907, forward strand.
AGATGAGATAGAGAAGCTAAAGGAACAATAGCGACTATTTTTCAAATATCAAAATCATGTTACTATCTTTTTAAATGATTAAATTGGATTATAAATGGATAAGCCTGTTTGGAAGTTAACTTATAATGAAGCCAAATTAGAATTGGAGCACTTGAAAACAGAACTTGAAATACATGACGAGCTTTACTATAACAAGGCTACTTCAGAGATTTCAGATACTGAATACGATATGCTTAGAAGGCGGCTTAGTGAAATCGAGGAGAGGTTCGTTGATTTGAAAAGCGATAACTCTCCATCGCAGAAAGTTGGAGCTATCGTGCACGCTAATTCTCCATTTTCAAAAATAGCACATAAAACTCCAATGCTCTCGCTTGATAACGCGTTTTCTAAACAGGACATGGTAAATTTTTTGGAAAGAACGGCAAAATTTTTGAATATTCCTATAGGCCAACTTGAATTTTGTGCAGAGCAAAAAATAGACGGTGTGTCAGCCTCAATATTTTATAAAAATGGAAAAATGGTTTATGCAGCAACAAGAGGGAATGGACATGTGGGAGAGAATATAACCGAAAATATAAAAACTGTAGACAACATTCCGCAAGCGATCAGGTTTTATGATAAAATCGAGATTAGAGGCGAGGTCTATATGCCGATAAGTTCATTTAACAAACTTAACGAAAGGCAGGAAATTCAAGGGCTTCCATTTTTTGCAAATCCGAGAAATGCCGCAGCCGGTTCACTTAGGCAACTCGACTCCGCTATAACCAAATCGAGAAATCTAAAATTTTTCGCTTATTATATCGATTTGTTTGATAAAAATTCGAAAATTTCAACTCAAATTGATGCAATTAATATGTTAAAGTATCTTGACTTTTCAACAACAAAATATGGGCTTTGCAAAAACATTGAAGAGATAATGAAATATCATAACGATGTGTCAAGTAATCGTAGCTCTCTTGAGTATGAGATAGATGGAACTGTTTTTAAGGTAAATTCTCTAGAATTGCAAAAAAGGCTCGGCTCTATAGGGAGAACTCCACGCCATTCAATAGCTTTCAAGTTTCTTGGTGATGAAGTTGAAACTAAAATTAATAACATATTGATAAACGTTGGGCGAACTGGGAAAATAACCCCTGTTGCATTGCTTGATCCGGTAATCTTAACTGGAGTCCTTATTTCAAGGGCTACGCTTCACAATTTTAATGAAATCGAAAAAAAAGGTATATCTATTGGAGATACGGTTAAGGTTTCAAGATCGGGAGACGTTATTCCAAAAATTATTTCTGTTATAAAAAAGGCAGGTGACAAAATGTTCCCTCCTCCATTATCCTGTCCATCTTGTGGAACAGATTTGGTCAAGCACTCTGATCTAATTGACCTATACTGTCCAAATCACTACGCTTGTTCTGCCCAAGTCGTCCGATATATTTCGTATTTCGTTTCAAAAAATTGCTTTGATATATCAGGTCTAGGGGAAAGGCAAATAAATGAATTTTTTGTCGAAGGAAGAATAACAAATGCAATTGATATATTTAAACTTGAAGAAAAGGGGCTCTCCTCTTCCCTTTCCCAAAAATTTGGATGGGGGGCGGTTTCAGAGAAGAAACTGTATCAATCAATAAATGAGAGCAAAAACATAACTTTTTCCAAATTCATAACTTCTCTTGGAATTCCAGGAGTTGGCGAAATAATTTCGCAAATTCTAGCAGAAAAATTTAGGAATATAAGTAGACTGGCCGAAGCTCAAATGCAAGACTTGCTAAATATAGACGGGCTTGGAAAGCTTATATCGAATGAAATATATCTTTTTTTTCAAAACGAGGTAAATTTGAATTTTATTAAAGATCTTAAAAAATATGTCTTCATAAAAGAATATGAAAGGAAAGAAGTAAAAGATAAGGCAAATATGTTCTATGAAAAAACACTTGTTTTTACAGGAAAGTTGTTAAGAATAAGCAGAAACGAAGCAAAGCAGATCGCGGTTTCTAAGGGGGCAATTATGGGATCATCCATTTCTGGAAAAACAGATTTTCTTATTGTTGGAGAAAATGCTGGTTCTAAATTAAAAAAGGCGAATGACCTTAACATCCAGGTATTGACAGAGGAAGAATTTTTACAAAATGCTGATTAAAGAGGAGATTTACGAACTCTTTTCGCGATTCAAAATCGAAAATCCAATACCTAAAACTGAGTTGATTTTTCGTAATGAATATACTTTTGTTATTGCAGTATTGCTCTCCGCTCAAGCTACTGACAAGGCTGTTAACAGAGTAACGACAAAACTTTTTGAAGTAGCTGATAATCCAGAAAAAATGCTTTCTCTCGGCATAGATAGGCTGAAGGAGTTTGTAAAGACGGTTGGATTACACAATAACAAAGCGAAAAACATCATTTTTCTATCAGAAAAACTGATAAAGAAGTACAATTCGAAAATTCCTCAAAACCGTGACGAGTTAGAGAAGCTGCCTGGAATTGGAAGAAAGTCGGCGAATGTCATTGCAAATAATCTGTTTAGTTGCGATACAATTGCTGTTGATACGCATGTTCTGAGATTATCAAATCGTATAGGATTGAGTAAATCAAAAACGCCGATAGATGTTGAAAAAGATTTGGTTAACGCCATTCCGAAAGAGTTTCACAAAAATGTTAGTAATTGGCTTGTTCTCCACGGCCGATATGTTTGCACAGCCAAGAACCCAAAATGTACCGAATGCTTTCTCTTTGATTTATGTAAATTTACAATCCCCTAAACATTTCTCCAACTTACGCATATGGAACTATGATACATAAGTCCCCGCTTTCCCCTTACTCAGGTACGACAAAGAGCGTAGATTTACTCTTCTTCTTTCCTAGTTCTAGCCAGTTCTTTGATGTTCCACGTGGAACAATCGCTTAAAACCTTGAACCATCGGCTAACCTCAAACGTAACATGACTCCTGCACGTCCAAGTCTGAATAGACCGTAAACCATGATCCCCCCTTTATATATAAAGCACTCTCTTAAGCAATATTCTAAGATTGCTATATATCATGCTTAAAGCATTATAAAAAGAAATACAAAAATCATTTAAGCATGGTTTACTGCCTATTCAGGAGGGGCCATGTAGGAGTCATGTCATGTTTGAGCCCACTCGAGTGGTTCTCAATCTTTTAAGCATTCATTGAACATCCATGTTTGCGGAGGCCGGTGGTTCAAACTTTAATAGGAAAGGGGGAAGAGAGTGTTTATATATCCATAGACGAAAACTAGCTTTGTAGCTTTTCTCTCATAATATATGAACGCAGACATCTCCTTATTTCTTCTTGCGCAATCACGAACACTTAGTGTATACTGACAGAGATATGGAGCGAATTTAGGGATTCGTAAAATGAAACTCAAAAATAATCGTATTTTATATATTATGTGCTCTGCTCTTTTTAGTTTGAGCATCCTTTCTGTGGCTGATGCCAGCTTATTCCTGCCCAAACCTAAAGGAAAATTGCCTTTTGCTTCCGTTCCTGATCTTAGCAAGTCCACTATCGCTTTTAAGAAAAATAATACTAACTTTAAGCCAGGATTAACAATTAGCAATAGATCGTTTTCCCCCGTTAAGAGTAATCCTATTCCTAACAACTCTAAGCCTAAGATCAATCCT
>JAIRYO010000064.1 GCA_031267725.1 Holosporales bacterium
CAGGCTAATGTTAGTTTAAGTTAAGAATGTGTGTCAATAATTTTATTCCCAACTTCCCTGCCCTACGCATTGAAAGTACCATGTTTTTATATTAAGATGCTTTGATAAAGGGTTTATCCTGATGTTTAATGATAGATATTAAGTCTTATAAAAATGTTTTAATTCTCGGGTACGGAATTTCTGGCAAATCGGTTTTTAATTTTTTTAAAACGATGGGATTTAACGTATTGGTTTTTGACGACTCGTTAGCGGATATCCCTAACAAGGTTAGCAGCGTCGATTGGCGTGACATTAATTTAGTGGTAAAAAGTCCGGCAATTCCATTTATGAAACACAACTGCCATAAAATCTTAATTCAAGCCAAAGAGAATGATATACCGATACTATCATCATTTGACGTCTTTAAGATATATAATCCGAATGCAAAAATAATAGGAATAACAGGGACGAATGGAAAATCAACCACGACTGCATTGGTATACCACATCCTTAAAAACTCTGGATTTTCAGTTCAAATGGGAGGAAATATTGGAATTCCTTTTTGCGATTTAAAAAAGACAGAGTGGTATGTTTTAGAAATGTCTTCATATGAGTTGGCTAGTTCAAGATACCTAAGTTTTGAGTTAGCGTGCCTTTTGAACATAGAACCTGATCATATGGAATTTCATGGCAGTTTTGAAAATTATATAGAGGCTAAACATATGGCACTTGATGTGGCAAAATCCATATTTATTTCGTACGAAGATCAGTACACTCTCGAAAAATATTCTAAACAAAAAAACGTCACAAAAATATCGCTAAAACACGAAACTGACGCTGATATTTGTATTAATGAAAACGCCATAATTGAGAATTCGTCAAATGAAATTGTTTTCGATTTGTCTGGAATACCGAATCTTAGAGGAGAACACAATCGTCAAAATGTAGAATTTGCGTATGCCATATGTCGAAACCTTGCTCTTTCCCCTCAAGAAATTTCTAAAAATATTCAAAGCTTTACTTCCCTTCCTCATAGGCTAAACATCGTTAGAAAAATCGGTAACACTATTTTTGTCAACGACAGCAAAGCCACAAATCCATGTTCCGCTGGTAAGGCACTTGCTGCGTTCGTTGGATACAAAATATATTGGCTTGTTGGAGGGAGGAGTAAAAAAAGCGATCCGATACCTTATGTAAAAGATTTCTTTTCGGAAATTCAAAAAATATATTTGTTTGGAGAATCAATGGATGAGTTTGAAGCGATATTCCGTAATGTAAAAGCGCTTGTTAAATGCCAAACGATGGCAAGCGCTTTGAATTTAGCGTATAAGGAATCATTGAATGAAGTTGGACTTTCCATCGTTTTGTTATCACCTATGTGTTCTAGTTTTGATCAATTTGCAAACTTTGAACAAAGGGGAAATGAGTTTGTAAAAATAGTGGAAAGCTTCAAATGATGAATAATGGAATAGGGAATTTTTGTAAAAAATGGTTATCATCTCTAGATAGGGTTTTACTATTTACGACGTTATCCATAATTTCGATTGGTATATGGATTAGTATAGCTTCGACTCCAGCGGTAGCTATGAAGCTTGGGTTACCTCCATTTCACTTTGTAATACGTCACGTAATCATTATTCCGTTCACACTTTTTATAATGCTACTCATATCTCTTTTTCAGATGAAACATATTAGGAAGCTTTCGGTATATGGGTATTTCATTTGCATTTTACTAATAACCGGAACTCTTTTTTGGGGAGCAGAAATAAAGGGTGCAAAACGTTGGCTAAGCCTCTTTGGATTTTCGTTTCAGCCATCCGAATTGTTAAAGCCAATAATTACAGTAATAACTGCCTGGCTTATTTCTGAACAATATCAGGACAGAAAATTTCCAGGGATATTAATATCCATAATTAGCATTCTGCTTGTTATTCCCCTTCTATTACTGCAACCGGATATTGGGATACTCATCGTTATTGTAGGAACATGGTTTGCTCAGCTTTTTATTTCCGGGCTATCAGTTTTTATGATTATCGTATTTCTGCTTTTAGGTATCAGCTCTATGTTCGCTTTATACTTTTCGCTTCCTCATTTTGCGAATAGAATTGATAGGTTTATTACAAAATCTGGAGATGAGGTTGATTTTTACCAAATCAAGAAATCGATAGAAGCGTTCAGGAATGGGGGATTTGGGGGAAAAGGCCCAGGAGAAGGTGTGATAAAAACTCTTGTTCCAGACTCTCATTCAGATTTTGTTTTTTCGATTATCGGCGAAGAATTCGGATTTGTGATGTGCATTATCATAATATGTCTGTTTTCTATACTGATAGTAAGAACGATACTGAGAATAATGCGGTTTTCAAACATGTTCAATCTTTCAGTTGGATTTGGAATATTATTCCAAATAACTCTTCAAGTATTGATTAATATTTGTACGTCACTTAATCTTATTCCAACAAAGGGGACAACTCTCCCGTTTATAAGTTACGGAGGAAGTTCGATGTTAGCAAGTGCGATTAGTTTTGGGATAATATTTGCGATTACTAAAAAAAATGCATTGCAAAAATATTGATCCAAAACGCTAAAACTTAACACCAATCGTGCTGCACCCACAATCAACATGCATGATCTCTCCAGTCATCCCTGCAGAAAGGCCACTTAACAAAAACACACAAGCATCCCCTATATCTTTTTGAGTAACGTTCCGATTTAGAGGAGATCTGTAACGATCGATTTCAAGAATTTTAGAAAATTCACCAACGCCGGAAGCTGCAAGGGTTTTTATTGGACCAGCGGAGATCGCATTGACCCTTATTTCGAATTCCCCTAAATCATTTGCTAAATATTTGACACTCGTTTCGAGTGCAGACTTTGCAAGGGCCATAACATTATAATTAGGAACAACTTTTTCTGATCCATAATAGGTCAGTGTTACTATACTTCCACCGTTTTGCATAAGTTTCTTAGCATAGCGACAAACCTCGGTAAAGGAATAGCATGACACCGCCATAGCATTTAAAAAGTTTGTTTTTGAGGTATCGTAGTACTTTCCAGTTAACTCATTTTTATCAGAAAAGGCGATAGAATGAACTATAAAATCTAGTTGCCCAACCTCATTAAGGATTTTATTGAATGCTAGTTCTATACTGCCATCAACCGAAACGTCGCACAAAACAACCTCATAGCCACCAAACTCGTTGGCTATATCGGAAATTTTATCCTTAAAACGATCTGTTTGAGAGGTGAAAATTAAGTCAGCCCCCTGATTTTTCAGCGATTCCGATATTCCATAGGCAATAGAAAATTTGTTCGCTAGCCCCATTATCAACCCTTTTTTACCATTCATTATCATAGCGTACGCAACAAAAAACCGATATTCATAACATCTATCGGCATTCTATCATCCAATTTTCGATCATGCAAGTTTGCCTACTCAAATGTGTATACGTTCATATAGTTTGAGAGAAAAGATATGGAATTACTTTTCGCCACGACTCCGGTATGGTAATCCTGAATAGGGAGTAGGCCATACTCCAATGATTTGTGTATTTTTTCTACAATACCTTAGGCTGGGTATATATAAGCACTCTCTTCATCCTTTCCTATTAAAGCTTGAATAAGGCGGCTGACCTTAAACATAAAATGTTCCACGTGGAACAATTGATTTAAAACCTTGAACCACTCAGCCGGACTCAAACATAACATGAATTCGGCGGCCCAGTCTGAATAGATAGTAAACCATGCCCCAATGATTTTTGTATTTCTTTTTATAATGCTTTAAGCATGATATATAGCAATCTCTGAATATGGTTTAGAGGGGTTGGTAATCTATGTAAAAAGGTGAAGAGATTGCTTATATATATCCTGTCTAAAGCATTATAAAAAAAATACAAAAATCATTTAAGCATGCTTTACGGTCTATTCAGACTAGGTCGCCGAATTCATGTTATGTTTGAGTCCGGCTGAGTGGTTCAAGCTTTTAAATCAATTGTTCCACGTGGAACATTTTATATTTGAGTCCGGCCGAGATGGTTCAGGCTGAGCCAGACTGGGCCAGGCTGTATTCATGGTTATTCATAGACGAAAGCTAACTCCATTTCTTTTGTCTCAAACTATATGAACGTATACATTATTCAACAGCTCTATTGCTTTATGACCATCGATGTGTTAACCTCTCGACAAGGTTGCATCTGCATTGTTGGCATGTCTAGCAAAAGTTGAAATCTGAGGAGTATGCCTGCTTGGTGGAATTGGTAGACACAACAGACTTAAAATCTGTCGCCTTTGGGCTTGCCGGTTCGAGTCCGGCAGCAGGTACCAAGTTTTAGAGTTTTTGAGGTTTTTATGAAGTTGAAAACAAAAAGTAGCGCAAAGAAGAGGTTTCGGTTTACTGCTACTGGGCTTGTGAAAATGGGGCAGTGTGGCAAAAGACATAACATGCGTAAAAGGGGAAATAGGATGTTGAGAAATGCCAGAGGAATGACTTTGATGCATTCGAGTGATGCAAAAAAAGTTTCCGCGCTTTATTTTCACGTTTAATTTGGAGATATACTAGGATGGCACGAGTAAAAAGAGGGGTAACCGCACATGCAAGACACAGGAAAGTTTTATCTTTAACCAAAGGCTTTAGAGGAAGGTCTTCTACGTGTTTTAGGATAGCGATTGAGAAGTTAGAAAAGTCTTGGCAGTACGCATATAGAGACAGGAAAAATAAGAAGAGAGAAATGCGTGGGCTTTGGATTCAGCGAATCAATGCGGCAGTCAGATGCTTGGGAATGAAATACTCAACATTTATCAATGGGTTAACGAAACTCAAAGTCTCCTTGGATAGAAAAGTTCTAGCAAAGCTTGCTGTAGAAGACCCTAACATCATAAAGGAGTTGGTCGCCAAAATTCAGTTGAATGGAGCCGAATTGAAGAAAAAAGGAACTTCACCTAAGAAAAAGACAGCAGAAGAATCCGTTGATTCCAATGGGGTTTCATAGTTTTTGCAAGCGGTCGTGGCGGAACAGGTAGACGCGCAGCGTTGAGGTCGCTGTGGAGAAATCCGTGGAAGTTCGAGTCTTCTCGACCGCACCAAATAAGCGTTTAAAGTAAACTATGTATGTTAAAATTATGCGTTTTCAAAAACGGCCCCCCTATAGATTCCTCCAAAATCTTTTGCTATTTCAATAATTTTTAATTTGGTTTTTATATTCTTTACTCTTTCCATTTGATCAAAACCTATTTCCATAAACAGCATTCCATTAGAAGTTAAAAAGTTTTTAGCTTCAGAAATTATTTTTTGGATTGATTCAATGCCGTTATTCTCAGCAAATAATGCAATTGATGGATCAAACAAAACCTCTTTTTCTAGTTTGTAATCCGTTGAAATATATGGGGGGTTTGAAAGAATTACATCGTATTTTCCGTCGATTTGTGAAAACCAGTCGCTAATGGTGAAGAGGCATCTCTTTGATAGCCTCAGATTATTTGCGTTTTCCACGGCGATATTCAAAGCCTCGGGACTTATATCAACAAACTCGCAGAAGATATTTCTATAAAGGGTAAGTATTGTTAACCCAATACACCCTGTTCCGCAACCTAGATCAAGAATTTTTAAGTTAAGATTAATATCTTTGTAATGCCTTCTAAACAAATCGATGATTAGTTCTGTTTCAGGGCGAGGATCAAGCGTATATGCATTTGTTTTATAGGTTATTCCATAAAATTCTTTTTGCTGAATGATTTTTGATATTGGCTCCATTTTTTGGCGACGACTTAGATGTGATTTCAAAATTTTAAAATCGTTCTCTGAAATTTTAAATGATTTTTCAAAAAATGTTTCAGAGTAAGTTTTTTTTAAAATAGAAGAGAACAAAATCAATAACTCCTTATCTGTAACATGATAAAAATTCCCCAATGCTCTTAGCTCCGATTTCGTTAAAGTTATCATGATAGGTATTTCGGACTTAAGAGCTCAACCTCAATCTTTCTCGTTGTCAAAATGGCTGCATTCATTTAATTTTAATTATCTTTGAATAACTTAAGATCAGGGATATTGAGCGATTTCAGCTTTCTATGAAGCGCCGTTCTTTCCATTCCGACAAATTTTGCTGTTTGAGAAATATTGCCAGAAAACCTTTTTAATTGCTCCATAAAATACTCTCTCTCAAAGGCCTCTCTCGCATCTTTTATAGATAACTCGGAAATCATAGATATTGAGACCGCCCTTTCGATTGTTGTTTCCGTTTTGAAAATTTCTTTTGGAAGGTTATCAGGACTTATGATTTCATTATTGTCTTCTTCTGCAATCTTAATGGCCAAGAGCCAATCTACCATATTTTTCATCTGTATAACGTCCCCGGGCCAGGAATATGAATTTAATAGACTAATGGCTTCATTAGAAAACCGTTTAGGAGTGGTATTATTTGCTTTTGCAGTCTGAGTCATAAAGTGCTCCAGTAAATATGAAATATCTTCTTTTCTTGATTTTAGCGGAAGAACCTTTATTAAATTAGAATTTAGACGATAATACAATTCCTTGTTGAATTTACCAAGCGTTACTAGCTGTTCAACATTTTGTGAGCTTCCTACAATTAACCGCGCATTCAATAAAATTTTTTCACTAGATCCTATTCTAAAAAAGAAATTCTCTTTTATCATTCTTAGTATTTTCAACTGCAACTCCAAGGATATCACCGATAGCTCATCAATAAAAAGTGTTCCTCTATTGACTTTTTCCAAGAAACCATATTTTATTGAAGGGGCGTCATTCGCTCTTATCTCTGCGCCAAATAACTCAGATTCAAGTTGTCGTGGAGTATATGATCTGCAATTTAAAATTCCAAATTCATTTTTTGATCTTTGGGACAGCCTATGTATTTCTTTTGCTATGCTTTCTTTATCTGAACCGATTGGCCCAATGATTAAGCATGTTTCGTCAAGAGGCGCTATCTTTTCTATGAAACGTTTTATACCAATCACGTTTTGCGATTTTCCTAAAATGCCATCACAGACTTTAGCCTTAATCTTCAATTCATCGTTTTCCATTTTAAGGCGTAACGTTTCAATTGCCTTTTCAACAGAGGTTATCAATCTTGCAGAATTAAATGGTTTTTCTATAAAATCATAGGCCCCCTTTTTTATTGCCGAGACTGCAGTTTCAATCGTTCCATGCCCACTCATCATAATGACGGGAAGATGGTTATATTCCTTTTTTATAAAATCCAGTAAACGCAAGCCGTCTCTATCCCCTTCTCCAAGCCACACATCGAGGATTACCAAGTTTGGTCTTTTCTTTCTTATAAATTCACTTGCTTCAATATAGCTCCCCACGCTATCAGTTACATAACCGTTGTCGTTCAATATTCCGGAAACTAATTCTCTGATATCCGTTTCGTCGTCAACTATAAGAATGTTAAATACCATTTTTCTCCTACTGCAATCAATTAATCGGTATTTGGATTATGACCTTAGCGCCTCCAAAAATTTTTGATCGTTCAAGAATGATCTTTCCAGAATGATCAGTTATGATTTTGTGAACTATTGCCAATCCTAAGCCCGTTCCCATTTCCCTCGTGGTGTAATAAGGATCTATAGCTTTCTTTATGGAAGCATCGGAAAAGCCGGGGCCATCATCTTCTATTAACAGATGCATAGCGCCATCTTTCACATGAAAGCTTACCGATACATTTCCAACAGTTTCATTTTTTCCTTCCTTTGCCTCAATAATCGAATTTATAGCGTTTTGTAAAATGTTCATCATAACTTGGTTCATCTGAGATGGATCAATTTTACAAATGAATTCTGATTGAGCATAAGTTTGTTGAAACCTTATATGCTTATGCGTATTTGCTTGAATGAAAACAGATTCCTTAATAAGCTTTACTATGTCGGTATCCGTTACCTGCGGTGCCGGCATTCTGGCAAAATCCGAAAATTCCTTAACCAAATTTCCGATGCATTGGACTTGCCTTATTATCGTGTCAATGCATGTATTAAATACATCTGGAGTTGTTGTGATTTCATTTTTGTATTTACTTTTTAATCTTTCTGCAGATAATTGAATGGGAGTTAGCGGATTTTTTATTTCATGAGCTATTTTTCTTGCAATGTCTCTCCAGGCATTTTGCTTGTTTGAAATTATTAATTGCTGTTTTTGCTGTTCTAGTTTTGACATCATATCGTTAAAGGTCGATATCAAAACATCAAATTCGTTTTTTGATTTCAGGGCTCTTATTGGCGTATCGTAATTTCCAGATGTCACATTCCTAGTTGCAACGATAAGCTTGTTAACTGGCCTTAAAACCCAATTTGCAAATATAACTCCGGCAAGAACAGATAATGAAAGTAACAAAATGGTTATAACCGAAAAAAAAGTTATAAAAGAAAGTTTCAGCCCAGCTCTTTGTGTTTCAAGATTGGTATACTCCATAACGCCCGTCTTTATTTTATGCTTATGATCCAAAATAATTTCATCAATTAAGGTCGAGGCAATAAGGTATAATCCAAAATCTCTATTAATCACAATTGCGGATATAACTAAATCCCCGGATTCCCAAGCAACAACTCCTCCATCGCTTAAATATAATATATCTTCTGGCAACTCTTCAAATTGGATTGATAGGGAAAATGGAGTCTTCGCAACAATGTTAACCGCATTTTTATCTATGACTTGAAGAAGAACAGCTTCAACCTTTAAAGATGTGGTCTCTTCTTCTAAAATCTTCCCCATCTTTTCTCTATCAAACGAAATTCCACTTATGCAGCTACCTATTTGCGATCCGAGCCCAACAACAAAATTTTTCATATTAAGCTTCATGTCGTCGATGTAAGTTCCCGCGACCTGTTCTGCATTATCCATTACATCTTTTATCGGGGTTTTAAAGAGGTTTTCTATTCCAATGTTAAAAAACACTATAGAGAAAACAAAAACGCAAATCGCTGGAAATATTGCTATACAAGAAAAAAGAGTTATTACATGATTTCTAAATCGCTTACTTTCATTGCGCATACATTGAAAACGAAATATTCTTTGAACTTTTTTATATATGAAAAAACAAGCAAGTAACACAAGAACAACGTCACAATACAACAATCCCCAAACCAATCTCGAATTCGGATAGCTATCTATAGAACCAAGTAGCACATAAGTTAAAAAGAAAAAGATGGCGGCAGCTGAAAGATAAGCATACCTTAAATATCTTTGGGTAGATCGCGTTCCATAAAACAAATTCATTCGGAATAAAAACTTTCAGTCTTTTCCAGGCATAATTGTATCATAGACGAGTTTGGTAAAAATAAACTTTTTAAATATTTTCTCACCGCTAGAATTTTTTAAAGATAAGCCTATTGATAAACATTGCCGAACTCTTTTATTAGAATTTGATTCCAAAATTGAGAGAGCCTCTTATTCCCCTGATTTTTCCAATCTTTTTAGAAAGCTTTAATCCTAAGTTGATTTTATCGTTTTTAGCTTTCATATTTACTTCCGCAGCGCATTCAAAATACTGATTTTTAACCATCTCTGGTTGAGAAAACTCATAGCCGTTTACCTTAATTTTGCTTTTTCCTTTAAAGATCCTGTGGTACATGGCAGAAAATGATGTTTTCCATCTTCCAAACTCTTTGCTTAAGGTTATTCCGGGAACCAGACTAAATATGTGCATATTTTCGACAGAGGCTTTTTTAGCATAATTACTAGTAAACTTAGGAGTTTTGACAAAAGAATAATCAAGTAAAATATTTGGAGTTAGGATAAACTCCCTGGGTAAATGAGTGTTATATCCGAAATTTGTTCCCAAACTGAAGACGTGACTTTTGACGTTTGTTGTATCCTCAAGTCCTGCTTTGGAATGTGTTTTAATTCCCTGATATGCAGCAATCAATTCGATACTAGTTTTTTTTCCAAAGAGAGCGCATTTCCCGCCTAAGATATATCCTTTTTGGTTAGCTTTTAATGATCCAAGTTTCATATCGTTATGGTTTATACCTCCGAATATGGTTGGTATAAATATCATGTTATGATTTGGAACCTGAAACGGTTTAGCATCAAATCCGAATATTGTACCATAACTGGTTGTTTTAATAGTAGATGATGCACTTGTATCATACTTACCGCATTCTCCATGGGAATTGTTCCAAAAAGAGTATTTTCCAAGTTCCTGTTTATCTTTATAGGCGTATCCAGTAGAAAACAATTCAAACAAGATAGAGTTTACCCCAATACCTGCCATGTGTATTTCTTCAGTTGGCGTCGCAGAATCTTTAACCATTAAAATTGATCCATTCCCCGCAGTTTCCGAATTGTATACGTAATATACGCTTCCATCATTCATGGTTATTTTACCGACTCCACTAGGGGAAATGGATGTTAAAAGTGGATTTTTTTTAGAGGTGTATTCGTAAACCCTCTCTGAGTTTACTTCTGTTGTCTTGGAACTTTTAGTGACAAAATTAGAATTTTGATAAGCGACAAAAGTTGGTTCGTTATTGTTATAAGATGCACCAATCATCACAGGAATCTCGCTGGATGCAGCGCCTGTTAATACAGTAAATCTATATTCATTGGCCGTTGGAAAACTTAGAAAGTTCATGCCTCCAATTTGAATCCCATTTCCGGAATTAATTTCAGTTTTAGCTGAAGTATTTACTTGATCAGCCGTGCCTGTTTCAGGATTAAAATCTGCATAAAATTTTAACGTATGATTATCAATGATATGGAAACTGGAAGAAGCATTTTCGACATTATCGACAGAAACACTTTCTATCTTATCGTTTCCCCAAATTGCTATTGTAGACCCAACTTCTAAATTCTCAGTTTTCAAAGAACCACCTTGAAGGGCAAAGACTCCCCCGTCAATTTTAACATTTCTTGCCTCCATATCTCCAGTTGCCACAGCTATACCGTTAATTGTAACATCCTCGATTCTGGAACTACCTTCAATTGTTGTCATAGAATTTTCAGCAATTGTGGAACTTTTTAACGAAACTGTGGATATGCCGGAGCTTAAAACTATATGCCCGTTGTTAAGAATAACATTCTCCAATCCCTCCGTATCAATAAAAGTAGCTTCTCCATCGGCTCCAGCTAAATTTCCCTCTTCATCTATTTGATAAACATCCGCCTTTGGGAAGCGTCCTTGATATGTGCTACTACTAGTGGCATCGCTGGATCTAACTTGAAAATTTGCGCCCTGAACGACGGCGAGCTTCCCCTTAAAGTTTGAACAATCGCCTTTTATGTATACAGTTCCTTTTTCGAAAATCACTCTATCTTTTTCGGTACCCATTAAATTTCCATAAAATGAAAAGGCAGAATCTTGCAAATTGAAATACAATGTTGAATTCCCGTTCATATAGATATTAGGCCTGTTGTATTCGTCTTTAGCCCCGCCTTGCCACTCAAACTCAGTTGGAGGGCAAGCTTCGACTGAAGCCATTATTTCTTCATAATTTCTTTTCTGATCGTTATTTAAGGTAGAATGCAAGTCTTCTGCACTTCGTGTATATTCTACTTCGCCAAGCTCAACGTTGCCACCAAATATTCCCGCATCACTAGGAATAATTACAGCGCCTCGTTTAAGCTTGAACTTTCCATTATACCAACTATTATCTCCAGAATATATGGTTACCGGATCATTCGGCGACCATTGACTAAATTTGAATCCACCTTCAGCAAGGTCTTGCTTTAACTCAAGTTCGTAATCAGAAAGCTTTTCGCCTTCCGGAACGGTCTTTTCCATAACTATATCATCATCAACTCCTGGGATGGCAACGGGAATATACGAATATATAGTCTGTCCATCCTCCTCTTCGGCACTCAAATTAAATTTAAATTTAGTTGAAGGCTTCTTATCCACAACTCTATATTCCAACACTTTCTCTTCGATGTTAGGAGTCATAACAGGGGCATCATATTGTGTATACCCCTCTAGGGTGTAAAACGATCCTTGGACTTCGTCTTTGTTTTCAGAAGAATGCGTACTTGTGTATTTATCCATATAATTCAAAGCAGATCCGATATTATAGGCTTCGCCAGCTCTCGTATCGATTTGATTAATCCCCGATGTCTCAAAAGGTTCCACATTTATGCCATCTGGAATATATGTATATTTGTCCATATCTTCCAGAAAATCATTTCCAAAAATATCATCTCTTACTTCAGGATATCGGCGGGTTACAGATATGGAATTTTGATCTGTTATATCCTCAAGGTTTGTGGCACTCGTTCCAACAATTTTCCCTCCATCAACTCCAACGAACGTGCTTACCTTTTGATTGCCATTCACCAAATCATAATATGTCGCATGAGCCAATTTGTCGGGAGTATCAAGATTAGCATACGTATATTCATCATCTTTATATCCCGAAGATGACATGCTCCGAGTCGCTTTAGCACTATTATTCTCATCGGCGGTGAAGCCAACATAATTTATTATTTTTCCCGTTGAAGTTCCGCTTGTTTGAGACACAATTTGCGCTCCATTGTAAATTATTATCGTTCCATGATTGTGAAGTGCGCCGGTTGATTCGTTTTCATTTTCTGAGGAATGTTCTCCATTTTCGATTTTTACATCAGCATGAAAGTCCAATTTTCCCATATTTATTATTCGCCCACTTTCCTTCAATTCTAGCGCTTCAAAAACATCACAACTTTTTTCTTCATCAATTATTAATGTTCCAAAAATTTTGCTGAAATCAGCAGTTTGCCCCGCTGTTATTGTACCTAAACCTACAATGATTGTTCTCTGAAGAAATAATCTCCAATACATATTTTTCATGAGCTATGCCATGTATTACCAAATCTCTTTTTTCACTGTCTCAAAAAAGAGTTAAATTTTAGTTAATTTTAGAATACTTTTTTATCAATCTAGGGAAATGTTATAATTCGCTTGCTTTTTAAAATGAGTAAGGATTGAGAATTGTCTTTAAACAAAATGACAGATTTGACTTTTGTTATATTTCAAGGTGCTATCAAAATAGCTCAGGGCTACTTGCATCAGTTGGTTACGCCGTTTCATATTGCCAAATCTCTAATTAACAGTAAATCGGAAAGTATTATCGAAAAGGTTTTTTCAGAAATCGATTTAAAGTTATTCTCAAAACAGATTGAGGAGAAGCTTATTTCTATTTCAAAAATTGAAGGCGTAAATGAGATATTTCTATCGAACGAATTAAATGAGCTTATTCAAAAAATGGAGGAAAGAGCAGAGAAGCAGAAGGACAAATATATAAGTTTGGACAATTTGCTTTTTACGATTCTTTCACAAAAACCTATAAATGATTTATACTTAGGCTGTGGCGGTAATCTGGCTTACCTTGAAAAAATAATAGGAGGAATACGTATGGGAAAATCGGTTAATACAGAGAATGCCGAAAACGAATTTGATGCATTGAATAGATACGCAACTGATCTGACGAAAGCTGCCAATGACGGAAAGTTAGATCCGGTTATAGGGCGAGATGAGGAAATTAGAAGAGCCATACAGGTTCTTTCAAGAAGGACTAAAAATAATCCGATACTGATAGGGGAGCCCGGAGTTGGAAAAACTGCTATTGCTGAAGGTTTAGCTCAAAGAATTATAAAAAACGATGTTCCTGATTCTATCAAAAGCAAACGAATTATGTCCCTTGATTTAGGTGCTTTATTGGCAGGAGCAAAGTTTAGAGGAGATTTTGAAGAACGATTAAAATCCGTTTTAAAGGAAGTATCTGAATCGAATGATGTGATTTTATTTGTCGATGAAATTCACACACTTATCGGGGCAGGAAAATCAGACGGGGCTATGGATGCTTCAAATATGCTAAAACCTATGCTGGCTCGTGGTGAATTAAGATGCATCGGTTCAACAACCCTTGATGAATATAGGCAATACATAGAAAAAGACACCGCGTTTGCTAGACGTTTTCAGCCTGTTTTTGTGGAAGAGCCTGCTGTGATGGATTCTATATCTATTCTTAGGGGAGTTAAAGAAAAGTATGAGTTGCATCATGGAGTAAGAATCAGCGACTCTGCAGTTGTTGCAGCTTGCACGTATTCAAATAGGTATATAAGTGATAGGTTTCTTCCAGATAAGGCTATAGATCTCATGGATGAAGCTGCTAGTCGTTTAAAGATGATAATAGATTCCAAACCAGAAAACATAGATGAGATAGATAGAAAAGTGGTTCAACTTCGAATAGAGCAAGAGGTTCTAAAAAAAGAAACGGATAAAAATTCAAAAGAACGGTTAGGGAAGATTCAAAATGAATTAGCAATTTTAGAAGAGGATTCCAAGAAACTTAATGAAGTTTGGAATTTAGAAAAACTGCATCTTGAAGAAATAAAATCGATAAAAGAAAAAATTGATACTTTAAGAACGAATGCGGAGATATCTCAAAGAAACGGAGATTTCTCAGGTGCGGGCGAAATTCTTTATGGAAAAATTCCTCCACTCGAAAAAAGATTAAGCGTACTCCAAAGTGAACAGTCTGAGAAGACGTTAAAAAATGAGGTTACAGAAGATGATATTGCTCTCGTCGTTTCAAGGTGGACAGGAATCCCAGTTGAAAAAATGTTGATGAATGATAAAGAACGGCTATTAACTATAGAGTCAAAACTTAAGGAATCTGTAATCGGCCAAGATGAGGCTATTCAAGCAATTGCTGATTGTATAAGAAGATCAAGAACTGGCATTTCTGATCCCAATCGTCCAATTGGTTCATTTTTATTTTTAGGACCAACTGGAGTTGGAAAAACTGAACTTTCTAAAGCTCTAGCTCTACTCCTATTCGATGACAAAAATAGCATGGTAAGAATCGATATGTCTGAATATATGGAAAAGCATTCTGTTTCAAGGTTAATCGGTGCACCTCCGGGATATGTCGGATATGAAAAAGGTGGAGAATTGACGGAGGCAATAAAGCGAAGACCTTATGCAGTTGTTCTTTTCGACGAAATAGAAAAGGCTCATAGCGATGTTTTTAACATACTACTTCAACTTCTAGACGAAGGGCATTTAACAGATGGGCTTGGAAAAAATATAAATTTTAAGAACGCTATCGTAATCTTAACCTCTAATTTGGGATCTGAGTTTTTTATGGATAGATCCAATCCTAGAGATGATGTTAAAAAAGATGTTATGAGTAAATTACAAAATACGCTACGCCCTGAACTGATAAACAGACTTGATGAAATAGTTGTTTTTAATAATCTCTCCAAAGAAGATATGATGGGTATTACGAATATTCAACTGAATGAATTGTCAAAGCGGCTTTTAGATAAACAGATTAATATCTCTTTTGATATTGAGCTTAAAAAGTGGTTATGCAAAATGGGGTACGATCCGATTTATGGTGCAAGACCTTTGAAACGAGTTATTCAAAAAAATCTTGAAGACAGAATCGCTAAATCGATAATCTCTGGAGAGATAGGGCCTGATAAGAATATCTGTATGACATTTAAAAATGGCGCTATCGCGTATAATGCAACAAACTAAGAATGTCACTTCTTTCATGAAGAACACCTTAAAAAGGTTACGAGAATGTTTGAGATTTCATAAACACTTCTTGTCCTAGATTCCATATCTTTCCACTTTCTCTTTATGACGATTCTTTGGTCAGGACAGATTTTGACACCTCCCTCCCCCTCTGTTGCCGTGTATGATTTTAAAAAATTTTGCAATCCTTTTATGTTTTCGCATTTGTTATCGAAGAAGGAGAACACCAAGCCAAAGCTTCCAACATCGAACTTCTCTATATTCGAAGAAAGGCAATTCATTTTTATACGAACTAATGTGAGGAGATTTTTTGTTTCAAAAGGAATTATTCCAAATCTATCGGATAATTCATATTCCATTGCATCAACTTCAGAAGCGTTTTCGACTGTACCAATTTTACGATATATTTCTAATCTTAGACCTGAATCTTCGATGTAAGACTCTGGAATAAAAAGTGGAGCTCCAAGATTTATTTGAACTTCTCTTTTTCCGATTTTGGTTGTATTGCTCTCTGATTTAAGCATCAAAATTGCTTCCCGGAGCATTGCTTGATACAATTCAAGCCCAACTTCTTTTATGTATCCTGATTGTTCTTCTCCAATCAAATTACCTGCGCCTCTTATATCCAAGTCATAGCTAGCCAACGTAATTCCTGCTCCTAGCTTATTGAGATTGTTCAATACTTCTAGACGCTTTTTGGCATGCTTAGTCAAAACCTTATCATTTTCCAAAAGGAGATACGCATACGCTTGCCGCCTAGATCGTCCAACTCTTCCGCGTAATTGATAAAGTTGAGAAAGTCCAAATAAATCAAATCTGTGAATTAGAATTGTATTAGCATTCGGGATATCTATTCCGGAATCTATTATATTTGTTGAAATTAAGACATCTATCTTAAAATCGCAAAAATCACGTATGCTTTCTTCTATGTCTTTCGCCTTCCCGAAAATTTGCTTTACCCTTAATTCTGGAACAATTTTTGAAACAAGGCGATACAACCCTTCCAAAAATTCGATTCTAGGGGTTACAAAAAAAACTTGTCCTCCGATTTTTACTTCTTGTTCTATAGCTGCTTTTATCATGCTCTTTTCAAAATCACAAACAATAGTCTTAATTGGAAGCCTGTCTAATGGAGGGGTTGTTATCGTGCTCAAATCCCTAATGCCAGAAATTGCTAATTGCAATGTTCTTGGAATTGGAGTTGCACTTAACGTCATGAAGTGAGTTTTAACATGGCGCCTTTTTAGAGACTCTTTCTGTTTTACTCCAAAGTGCTGCTCTTCGTCGATTATTACCAATCCTAAATCTGCAAATTTTATCCTTTCTAATAAGATGCTGTGAGTTGCAATTATAATTTGCATTTTGCCAGAGGCTATATCTCCGATAATTTTCTCTATTTGTTTTCGAGGCGTGAAACTGGATAATTGGCAAGTTTCAATTCCAAACTTGGAAAATCTTTTCAAAAAACTTTTGTAATGCTGAGCTGCAAGAATAGTTGTCGGAGCAAGTAAAACAACTTGTTTTAATGCAGAAGAAACAACAAATGCCGCTCTTAACGCTACCTCGGTTTTTCCAAATCCGACATCTCCACAAATTAAACGATCCATTGGGATATCATTTTTCAAATCTTCTAAAACATCATTAATTGCGCAAAGCTGATCATCCGTTTCAATGTGGTCAAAACCTTTACAAAAAAGATCATAATTTTCTGGTATTGAAAGAGAAGCAACTTTGTTTAGTTTCCTTTCTGCCGCCAATTTTAAAAGATCGTTTGCGATAACAAGAATCTTTTTGCGAACATTTTTTTCTCTATTGCTCCATGAACTGCTTTTTAGTGAGTCAAGCTGAATATTTGAATCTGAATTTCCATAACGAGAAACTAGTGCTATGTTTTCAATTGGCACATATAACTTATCATTATTCATGTATTTTAAACTTAAAAAATCACGTAGAATTCCGGAAACATCAATATTAAAAAGCCCTTCAAAAATCGCAACACCATGTTTTTCATGAACAACATAATCTCCCGGAGAAAGCTTTGAATAATCATGTATGACGTTTTTAGAATTTCTTCTTTTTATGAATTTTAGCTCGCTCCCAAAAAGTTCTAGTTCTGTATAAACGATCAAATCTTTCGAAAAAAATCCTTGTTTAAGACCGGAGATTATCAAATTGATTTTTCCTTTTTTAGCTTCAAAAAATGACTTAATTAGGTTAATTTCTTCATTTTTCAATATCTCTAAGAGGATATTAAGCCCTCCATTTGATTTAAGCGAAAAAATAGTTTTCTTCTCTAATTTTGAAATTATCTCATCTAGATCAGATTTTTTTCGGATGTTATATGTTTTTTCATGATTTTGAAAAATGGAATTTTCATTGATAAGACCCGCTTCCAGAACTTTAAAATTTTTCTTAGCGCGAAATATTGAATCCGAAAAAATATCCAAAACTGGAGGCACATCTTTAAGTTCTTTAAATCTTCTCTCCGCGTTTGAAAAAAACAAACTATTGTACTTTTTAACTTCGCAATCAAAAATGAGTAATGTATTACTTGGTAAATAGTCTAATAAAGTTATAATCTTCTCATGAAAATATTGAAGATACCATTCAATCCCTGGAAAAAAATTTCCGTTTTCTACAGATTCTTTTGAATGCTCATTCGGAAAATTAAACTTTTCACGAAAATGATATTTTGAATTTTCATTCAAAACTATTTCAGAACATTTTACAATAGTTGCAGATTCTAAATTTTTGTTTGAGAGCTGAGATTCTTGA
>JAIRYO010000013.1 GCA_031267725.1 Holosporales bacterium
GAGATTGCTATATATCATGCTTAAAGCATTATAAAAAGAAATACAAAAATCATTGGGGCATGGTTTACGGTCTATTCAGGGGGAGCCAGGCAGGAGTCAGAGTTATTCATATCGACCCCAAACGTAAATGTTCCACGTGAAACATTTATGTCTGCAGCCGGCTGATGGTTCAAGCTTTAATAGAAAAGGATGAAGAGATCGCTGTTAGCCTACCTCAAAGCGTTACAAAAAGAAATACACAAATCATTACCTTTTCTCTCGCATCTGTTTGAACTTGGACACTTTAGCTAGAGATAATTAGATATTTATTTGACTATGCAAAAATTTCAATTTTTTGTAGAATACCGGTAGATGTTATATTACACAGGGGCTTTATGCTCGAGCATATGAATGTATTAATCGTCGGATGTGGAGTTTTGGCACTTGTTTTTGCCATAACGAAGATTAGTTCGGTTTTTAAGCTTTCTTGCGGAAATGAAACTATGATTGAGATTGCAAACGCAATTCAAATCGGGGCAAAAGCCTATTTAAACAGGCAATATTCAACGATTGCTATTGTTGGAGTTGCCATAACCATCCTTTTAAAAGTCTTCCTCTCTATGTATGTCTCGATTGGCTTTTTCCTTGGAGCGGTATTGTCGGGAATTGCTGGGTATATAGGAATGAACATTTCAGTTAGAGCTAATGTGAGAACTGCAGAAGCAGCTAGAGACTCGCTTTCCAAGGCACTGTCCGTCGCATTTAATGCCGGCTCAATCACTGGTATGCTTGTCGTTGGCGCGGGTATTTTAGGGGTCTCTTGTTATTACTTTCTATTAAATTTCCTAAACTTAGACATTAGATTGATAACCGAATCACTTGTTGCTTTAAGCTTTGGAGCATCTTTAATATCAATCTTTGCAAGACTTGGAGGCGGAATTTTTACTAAAGGAGCGGATGTTGGCGCGGATCTTGTTGGAAAGGTTGAGGCAAATATACCTGAAGATGATCCGAGAAACCCCGCAGTTATAGCAGACAACGTTGGGGATAATGTTGGGGATTGCGCAGGCATGGCTGCCGATTTATTTGAAACATATGTAGTCACGATCGTAGCATCAATGGTTCTAGCAAGTATCCATTTTTCACATGAATTTAGATCCACGATGATGATTTACCCTCTTGCGATTAGTGCCGTTTGCATACTTGGATCCATAATAGGAACGCTGTTCGTGAAACTTGATTCATCCGGAAATATCATGAAAGCCCTTTATAAGGGGCTAATCGCTTCGGGAATTTTTTCATTAGCGTTTATTCAGCTTATAACCGTTGGTATGTTTCCATCATTGTCAACTTTTGTAGTTTTTTCATCGGGAGGTTTTACACCTATCAATTTACTGGAATGTAATCTGATAGGCATTGTTGTAACTGGCCTTTTAGTCTGGGTTACAGAATATTACACATCAGTTTCATATAAACCGGTTAAGAGCATAGCAGGAGCGTCACAAACTGGCCATGCGACGAACATTATTCAGGGACTAGCCGTTTCTATGGAAGCAACCGCTTTTCCAACAATAATAATATGCGGTGGAATCATTGGGGCATATGTTTGTGCCGGTATTTTTGGTATTGCAATCGCGGCAACTACTATGCTAGCTTTTGCTGGAATAATCGTTGCCCTTGATGCGTACGGTCCAGTTACTGATAATGCCGGAGGTATAGCGGAAATGTCAAAACTCCCTGCTAACGTTAGGAAGATCACTGATGCCTTAGATGCTGTTGGAAACACAACAAAAGCCGTTACAAAAGGGTATGCTATTGGTTCAGCGGCACTTGCGGCGCTCGTGCTTTTCGCAACGTATGTTGAGGATTTATCTCATTATTTTCCCTCCTTACTTGTGGAATTTAATCTGGAAAATCCATATGTGTTCGTCGGATTGTTGATAGGCGCAATGTTACCTTACCTGTTCGGATCGTTTGGAATGAAAGCAGTTGGAAGGGCAGGAAGCGCCGTTGTTCTAGAGGTTCGTCGACAATTTAGTGAAATCAAGGGAATTAGGGAAGGAACCGAAAAGCCAGATTATAAATCGGCTGTTGATTTATTAACCAAAGCCGCAATTAAAGAAATGGTTATTCCTTCAATTTTGCCTCTTTTAGCACCAGTTGTTGTTTATTTTGCAATAGATATGGTCGCAGGTAAATCGGTCGCGTTTTCAGCGCTCGGAGCAACGTTACTTGGAACCATTATTTCCGGACTGTTTGTTGCCATATCAATGACATCTGGTGGCGGAGCCTGGGATAATGCAAAGAAGTATATTGAGGATGGTAACTTTGGAGGAAAAGGTTCTGATGCTCATATGGCATCAGTTACTGGAGATACTGTCGGAGATCCTTATAAAGATACCGCTGGACCTGCGCTTAACCCGATGATTAAGATAATCAACATAGTAGCACTCCTGCTTTTGGCAATACTGGCCGCTTAAATTCAAATTTGAGTATGGAAACAATTCTTCAAGATATCCGTAAGGTTTCACATTTGAAGTGTTCGATGTGGTAGTGGAAAGTTTTTATATGAAACAATTTAAAAGCCGGATCTACCAATCTTATTTCGAACCTGTCCCAGATATATAATCGAGCTACTTCTTGCAATCCCAAGCATTATTCCAAATCTTTTCACCAAGATATTCACCTCCGCTATCCAAGCCAAGCGATCCCTTTTATCCCCTTACTCTCAAGCTATAACACTTTGAGATGGGATATATAGCAATCTTTTCATCTTCTCGTATTAAAGGTTGAAGCACCCAGCCGGCCTCAAACATAACCATGACTCCTGCATGGCCCAGCCTGAATAGGCCATTTATATTAAAGCTTGAACCATCAGCCGGCTGCAGACATAAATGTTCCACGTGGAACATTTATATTTGAGGCGAACCTGAAAACTTCCTTCAAAAGTCAAGCAGAATCTAGGCAGGCATACTATAATCAAACTATACCTATATACCTTTAAAAAAACTCTTATGAATTAACGTTTAATTAAGCTTTTTATGATACTCTATATATTCCATCCCTAGCCCCCACCCACCACTGGGGGACCTCCGGTCGGGTCCGGCCGCAACACCTGAGTTGTTCTCTCGTTTTGCAAGCACAAGCTTAGCATATCATAAAAAGTTTAATATTCCGTTAATTTTGGAAAACTTTTTAGAGGGAAGGAGGAAAAGGTGAATTGCAAAGCCGCAACAAAAGATGTAGAGTAACTTATGAATCCGACTTGCCCAAAGCTTGAATAGACCGTAAACCATGCTGTGCCAAGCAGGATTCAGAGTTATTAATAAAGGGAAACTGTTTTTTCCAACTGCAGCTTTTCTCTCACATTTGTTTAAAGTTAGAGAGAGAAAAATTGAGTAATGATTTATTAATTATTTCTAAAAATGTTACAATGAATAGTATCGTCACTATCACCTTAGTTTGCATGGAGAGAATTATTTCGTCAAGCCTTTTGAGTGAAGATATTTTTGCAGATAAGTCCTTAAGACCTAAAACTCTTAAATATTTTACTGGACAAAAATCTATTTGTGGAAATCTTAAGATTTTCATAGACGCCGCCAAAATTCGTGGCGAATCCCTGGATCATGTTCTTCTTTCGGGCCCGCCAGGCCTTGGAAAGACGACGATGGCGCAAATTATTGCAAACGAAATGGGATCATCGATAAAAATAACTTCAGGTCCGATTATGACAAAGCCCGGAGATCTTGCAGCGATTTTGACGAATATGGATGAGAAAGATGTGCTTTTTATCGATGAAATACATCGAATGCAACCAGCAGTTGAAGAAATGCTATATCCAGCAATGGAAGATTTTAAGATAGATATCCTTATCGGTGAAGGACAATCTGCTAAATCTATCCGACTTGATATTCCACAATTTACAATAGTTGCAGCAACGACAAGGCTCGGTTTACTATCTCAACCTCTTCGCGAAAGATTTGGTATTCCGCTTAGATTTGATTTTTATACAATTGATGAGTTAACATCGATAATAGAGAGAAATGCAACATTGCTCGGTTTTGAAATTGAAAAAGAGGCTTCTTTTGAAATTGCTAAACGTTCTCGAGGAACGCCAAGGATTGCCTATAGGTTACTTAGACGAGTTCGTGATTTTTCAAGCACTGAAGGAAATTCTAAAGTTACCCTAAAAATTACGGAAAATTCATTGAATCAATTAGATGTTGATCCTCAGGGATTAGACACCGAAGACAAAAAATATTTAGCGGCAATAAAAGATCTTTTTGCTGGAGGGCCAGTAGGCTTGGATACAATATCTATAGCCCTTTGTGAATCAGCAAATACGGTTGAAGAGGTGATAGAGCCATACTTAATTCAAAAGGGGTTTATTCAAAAAACTCCCCGTGGTAGGATAATCACTAAAAAAGGAGCGGAGTTGTGAAAAATCTCTAGTCGAGGAAAGAGGGGCGCGGTTGTGGTAAAATTAAAAGTATACCACAACCGCGCCCCATGGTCATCAACGTCCCACATGAAACACTTTAAAAGTTCTTTTTATTCTTTATCCGAAAGGGAAGTAAATTTTTCAACGAGTTCTTCAAGTTCTTCACATGATCTACATGTCAAGGTAAAAACTCCTCCTTTTCTTGTAAGCCTTAATCTAGTCTTAATTTTGAGTGCTTCTGCCACTTTGATAGCAATTTCCATTGCATCGGGGTTCGCTTGGATATCGATTGGCGTTCCGGCTTCTGTTTTTATTTCTCTTGCAAAAACATCCTCAACTGAAGCAAAATTCCCTACCTTCAAATCTTTCATTGATCCTTCAAGCTGTCTTACATTCCATCCTCTTTCTACGGCTAATCCCGCTATTTCTTCTGCGTTTCGCACACCAGCGAGGCATTTACCATGTCCCGCAGTGAGCCTTCCAATTTTTATTAAATCTCTAATTCGTTCGGGAAGGGAAAGCAAGCGTAGTGCGTTAGCGATATAACTTCTACTTTTACATAGCATAACAGAAAGATCATCCTGACGACATTCGCAACTCAACATTATCATCTTCATGGCATCCGCTTCTTCAATTGGGTTTAAATCTGCCCTTTGCAAATTTTCAGTCAATGCGAGAAGCAGAGCTTCAGAAGTTTCACAATTCAAAACATGAACGGGAAGTTCCTCTAATCCTATGAGTTTTGATGCTCTCCATCGTCTTTCCCCTGCAACAATTTGATATATCTTCCCCTTTTTTTTAACAGCTAACGGTTGTATGATTCCATGACGCGAAATTGAATCCGCTAATTCTCTGATTTTTTCTTCATCAAACAATTTACGAGGTTGATTTTCGTTGGGAAATATTAGCTTCGTACTCAGCTTGCTTATCACAAGATTCGAATTTTCGAGGGGATCTGATTGGGCATCTCCAAACAGAGCTGATAATCCTCTACCTAGTTTTGAGTCCATACTTCACTTCTCTCCTTTTCTAAAAATTCTTTTGCCAATTCCATATATGCATACGCTCCCGCAGATCTGACGTCATAAATAAGTACTGGCCGCCCGAAAGAAGGGGCTTCTGAAATTTTAACATTTCTTGGAATTATGCAGTTAAAAACCTTTTCTCCAAGATGTTTTCTTACATCATTTTCAACCGATATGCTCAATGTATTTCGTCTATCAAACATAGTTAACACAACCCCAAATAGTTTTAAGTTTGGATTATAAGATGATTTTATTCTGTCAATTGAACCAAGTAAATAACTCAAACCTTCAAGCGCATAATATTCGCATTGCAGAGGAATCAAAACACCATTTGCGGCAACGAGTGAATTTAAGCTCAAAATTCCCATTGATGGTGGCGAATCTATAATTATATAGTCAAACATTTCTTCATATGATTCAAGTGCATTTTTCAAAATTCTTTCCCTATTTGGAACCTGCACTAACTCAATTTCCGCGCCAATAAGATCTATACTTGCTGATATTAAGCTTAGCCCCGGAATATCTGTTTTGGTTATAACCTCCGATAAAGTTCGTGTTTTCGTAATTATATCATATATAGTGTTAGTTCTTTTTGAATAAACTCCAAGTCCCGTTGTTGCATTTCCCTGGGGATCAAAATCTATAAGTAAAACTTTTTTTTTAACAGCAGCAAACGCAGTTGCCAAATTTATAGCAGTTGTCGTTTTTCCAACTCCTCCTTTTTGGTTTGCGATAGATATTATTTTCGCCATTACATCTCCATCGTATTTGATATACTTAGAACTATAAAGTTATATTTTTGCCATACTTACTTCTTAGATATTTATACTTTTCCCTGGTTACTTTTTAGCAAAAATAGTAATTTTCTCTATAAAACTAATATTTTAAGATAACATATTCTTAATACTTTTTCAAAACTTTTTCATGAAATGTTCCACGTGGAACATTTTCAAAATTTGAAAAAATGGATTAATCAATTTAGAAGCTATACTTCCTATCGCATTTTAAAATTTGGAGAATTAAAGGTTGCTATAAAAATATGAAATGTTCCACGTGGAACATTTTCAAAATTTATGAAAAACAAAATTCAACAGCAAGTTTCAATTATAACGAACGCGGTTGCATACCCCTTTTCATCACTAACTGACGCATGAATACTAAAATTTTCAGATTTTTTTTGTAGGTTTTTCAGGGCATTTCCAGCAAGACTCATTATCGGGCGCCCGTTTACATCGTGTGTTACCTCCATATCATGCCAAGTGATTCCAGAAGCATTTGAGACCGCTTTAATCGTCGCTTCCTTCAGAGAAAACAGCTTTGCAAAAGAATTTTCAGGATTACACCGTTTATTGCAAAAAACAACTTCATGATTCGTAAAAAACTTTTTTTCAAACTTATTGCCAAATTTCTTGAGTAAGGTAGCGATCCGTTTAATGTCAACAATATCGACACCAACACCAATGATCATTTTTTTAAATGAACGGCAACAAAGCTAATATTCTCGCTCTTTTGATAGCTTTTGCTATCTCTCGTTGTTTTTTAACAGATTGATTATTTATTCTGCTAGGGATGATTTTTCCTCTTTCAGAAACGAATCTGGAAATAAACCTAACATTTTTATAGTCTATCTCCTCCCCCCTAATCTGCTCTTTTTCATTATTTTCCGGGCTTGTAGATATATTCATGATTTCTCCTGTTCTTGAGATGTGGCTTCTTTAAAATTTTTCCTCATTAGGGCAGAGGGAGTATTATCTAACCTATCAACTTTTACGATCAGATACCTAATCACATCCTCGTTCAACTTGAACTTTCGCTCTAGCTCTTTGATTCCTTCCGAATTACTAGCTAAGCTCAAGAGAACATAATGCCCCCTTTTGTTCTTCTTGATCGGATACGCGAGAAGCTTTATTCCACAAAACTCAGTTTTCGCAACTTCTCCCCCAAATGACTTTATCACGGAGATCGCTTCTTGAGCAACCGATTCAACATGACCGGATGAAGCATCCTGCCCTATAATAAATACCGCCTCGTAAAAATTCAAAACTATCTCCTTCTGGTTGATTACCGAAAACAGCAACCAGCTTGGCGCTAAGCAACAAGCAAGGGACCACCTATTCCCGTGTAGAGTATCACTAAATATTCTAAACCGCAATACCTATTATTGCTGTGTCTGCGTTCATATGTGAAGTTACTTTTCCTCTTTTGTCTCACAGCTCTTTGAACTTGGACATTTTTTGATAATTCGTGCTAGAATCTTCGAGAAGTAATTTTATAGCAAACTTTAAATGAGAAGAGGTAGAAAAAAGATTTTAAAAAATTTATCGTTTGGAAAGATCGTTCCGAATTTAGCGACTCTCTTCGCGTTACTCACCGGAATGACCCAAGTTAAATTTGCCCTAAAAGAGCAATGGGAATTTGCCGTTATTGCAGTAGTTGCTGCCGCATTTTTAGATGCAACAGATGGGAGATTGGCTAGGCTTTTTAACGCTTGTAGCCGTTTTGGAGCAGAGCTTGATTCATTATCTGATTTCGCCGTTTTTGGGTTGTGTCCAGCCATCGTTATGTATTTGTATAGTCTCTCTTCACTAAACAGGCTAGGTTGGATGATTTCTGCTTTTTTTTCGGTTTGCGTATGTCTTAGGCTTGCCAGGTTTAATGTGCACGATATAGAAAATATAAAAACTCCACTTTCTTGGAAATTCTTTACTGGAGTACCTGCCCCAGCTGGAGCTATTCTTGCTTTGTTTCCGATAATTTTGTTTAATGCATTCGAGTTAAACCTTTTTAAAAATGAATATTTGTGCGGAGCAAACATTCTGATTGCGGGCTTGTTATGTATTTCAAAAATTCCAACATTATCCATCAAAAATTTAAGGATAGAAAGATCACAATACACGCTATTCTTGTTGGGGATGATTCTTTTTATGGGGATAATTTTTGCCTATACTTGGCGAGTTTTTTGTATTATAGTCTTAGCATACTTAGCATCAATATTCGTTTGCTCGAGAAGCGCAAAACGGATTCTAAAAAATAGTAATGATCAATTGCTTACGAATAAATAATTTTAGAAATTACGCTTACGCTAAACTGGATATTCCCAGAGCTTTTAAGGTAGTTGTGTTATACGGAGAAAATGGAGAAGGGAAGACAAACATTCTTGAAGCGATTTCCCTTTTCTTTAAACCAAATGGTTTTCGTAAGGCTAAGTATGAAGATATGATAAATCAAAATTCCGATCAAAAACATTGGAGTATAACGGCAGAAATGAATGATATAACATTCTCTTCTGGATATGTTTTAAATAACAGCTTAGGCAGGAGGATTTACAAGATAGACGACAAGCTAACAAAAAATCCTGAGGGATTTCAAAAAAACAACTATGTTCTTTGGATGACGTATGAAACAGATCGATTATTTCTGCAATCGCCTTCAGATCGTCGCGCTTTCATAGATATGTTTTGCAGTGTGAGGAATCGCAATCATACTCAAAATGTTAGGGATTATGAAAAGCTAATTAAAGAAAGATTAAAAATTTTAAAAAAATATTATGATAAGGAAATAAATGAAGACGTTTCCACTTGGCTTACCATCATCGAAAATAAGATATCTAGTCTTGGAATAAAAGTGGCAACAGAAAGAATCGGCATAACAGATGAGCTAGAAAAATACCAGCTATCGAATAATGTTTTTTTTAAATTCAGTAACAAAATGGATGGAGGCCTAGAGGCAGTTATTTTAAAAAACGATAGAGATTCTCAGTCTGAGGTTTATTTAAACGAGTTACTAAACAGACGGCAAAAAGATTATTTTTCTAACTCTACGACTTTTGGGGCTAATAGGAGTGATTGGATTGTCTTTCATGAGGAAAAGCAGATAAGTGTGGAACACTGCTCAGCTGGAGAACAAAAGATACTACTAATGGGCATATTTTTATCTTTTGTGGTTAAAAATATAGAACGAGATAATCGAAATTTAATACTCCTGCTCGACGATGTTATGGCACATTTAGATCACATGCATAAGCTTCTATTTTTCAAATACGTAAAAGACTTTATCAAAGATAATGATAGGGTTTCAGTTTGGATATCCGGGACAGATAAAAATCTATTCGATGAGTTAAGGGAAGTATCAGCTTTTTTCAAAATTTTTGGCGGAAAGGCTTTCCTCGAATAGGAATTAGGTTTCGTTATCTTTTAGGGAAGCTATTTTTCAGATCTCATCCTTTCGTACTCTATGGATAGGGTACGAACTTCTTTTGAAAAATTTCTCGAAAAGATAATCTTCATAATCGAAGATAGCGAATTATCTCCGACAAAAGAAAGATCCTTTGTTCTGTTAGCAAGAGCTATGAATATTGGGCTTATCGACAAAGACAATGCGGTTACGCAAATAACTAACTTTTGACCAAATTCATTGATTATCTGAGACTGAGTTGCGACATTTGCTAATATCAATGAAAACTCTCCAAGCTGAGCCAACACTATCCCGATTGATGCAGCCTTTGCGAGCTCTATTGAAAAAAAACGCAAAATTAAGGTATTGAAAAATATTTTCCATGAAGTTACGCCAACTAAAACGAAGCATACGATTCCCCAGTTTTCAGCGAGGAAATTCAGATCAAACATCAAGCCAACAGATAAGAAAAATGCCATCAATAAAACGTTTTGTATCGGTTTAATGCTATTTAGAACGTTTTGACGCTCTTGAGTATTTCCAATAAACAAACCGGCAAGAAAAGCTCCATAAGCTTCAGATAATCCAAAAAGAACAACAATGGATGCGGCCGCAAAACAAAGAGCCAAAGTAACGATCGGAGTTAAATCTGGCGTTGGAAGAAAATGTCTAGTTGGAATCACTATTTTTTCTTTTTTTCCTAAATACCTTATTAGCAGTACGACGAGCCCAATCGCTACTATCAAGTCGGCAACAATTGAAGTATCGAATGAGCCGCACTCTTTTATAACAAGCATCATCGGAACGATTGCTATATCCTGAGCGACCAAGATTCCGATCGTTATATGACCAACGTCAGTTCTCAACTCTCCGAGATATTCAAGAACTTTCACAATTGCGGCAGTTGATGAAAGCGAAATTATAAATGCCGACAACAGAGAGACATAAATTGGAAAATCAAACATAGTTGAAAAAAGAATGGCAATAACAGTGTTTACAACTACTTGAATGGCCGTAAATAAAGTCGGTATTTTCCACATTCGAATGAACGAACGAATATTCAATTCCATTCCTATGATGAACAAAAGTAACAAAATTCCCAAATCAGAATAAAACCTTATTTGTTCCGGGGATGAAATAAAACTGAAGCCGCTGGGACCAAACACCACGCCCGCGAGAATATACCCAACCATCACCGGTTGATTCAACTTTGCAAGAAGAATACCTGAGATGGCCGCAACCAGTATTATCACGGTTAAATGTGCAAAAATATACTCATTATTCATAACGCTGTCATCATATCACATATCCAAGGATATTTGGCACACATTAAACACGGGCATCTCGCCAACCAAGAAACAACCTCCCAAAATTTCTCGACGCATCACTTTATTCTAACTGATAAACGGCGATTATGCAAATTTTAAAATACCTCTTCTGATTATTGAGATATAATCCATATGTATGCTTCATGACGTGATTGTAATTGTGTCAGAGTTAAATGCCGCGTTACGTAGAATAAAGGACAGAATTCCACTATCGAAGATAATTGGGTACGATGTCATTTTACATAAAAAAGGGCGAGAGTTTGTTGGAAATTGCCCGTTCCATAACGAGAAAACCGCATCCTTTTTTGTCAATGATGAAAAGGGAACTTTTTACTGTTTCGGATGTGGTGCTTCCGGTGATGTATTCGAATATCTTGTAAAAAAACGTGGAATTAAATTTATGTCGGCAGTGGAGCAGCTAGCAGAAATGGCAGGAATAAAATTAC
This sequence comes from Holosporales bacterium, assembly GCA_031267725.1. Classification (GTDB taxonomy): domain Bacteria; phylum Pseudomonadota; class Alphaproteobacteria; order RUG11792; family RUG11792; genus JAIRYO01. The sequence goes on from JAIRYO010000013.1 coordinate 11,393, forward strand.
CAGAAAAAAAATTTGACAACAGATTCGAAACCCACCAAAGAGCTCTTCAAAAAACGTTAGATTTTTTTAAAGATAATCTTTTATCTACTGAGAAGGCAATATCGTATTGCAGTGATCGCGGAATAACCCCGGAATTGATTGAAAAATTTTCGATAGGATACGCTCCTCTAAACGGCGACATGCTTTTGATTTATCTTAAAAAATTAAAATTTTCCATTGAAGATATTCTACACTCTGGTGTTTTCATTAAAAAGGATAACAAGCTAGTTTGTGTATTCCGAGACAGAATCATACTGCCTGTTCTTGATAAAAAGGGATGGCCAATTGCATTTGGCGGGAGAAGCTTAAAAAAAGATATAATTCCTAAATACATTAACTCTCCAGAAAGTGAGCTTTTTCGGAAAAAGGAAACGTTGTATGGTTACAACATTGCCACCAGAAATGTTTCAAAAAATAGGCAATTCGTTGTTGTTGAGGGATATATGGATGTTATCATGATGCATGGGTTCGGTTTTAACACGACAATTGCTTCAATGGGCACTTCGTTATCCTCAGATCACCTAGTTAAAATTTGGAAATACTCAGATGATCCCATAATCTGTTTGGATGGAGATAGTGCTGGCTACGATGCTATGGTAAGAGTTGCAGGTTTAGCCATGCCGTATTTACAACCTGGTAAAACTTTAAGATTTTCTCAACTTATGAACAATGATGATCCCGATTCTTTTTTAAGAGCGCATTCAAAATCCGAAATGGAGAAACTGTTATCCGAGTCAGATTATCTTGTGGATTTTCTCTGGAAACATTTCCTTAAAACTTTCAATACGATCGAAAGAAAGACTCCAGAGAAAATCGCGAAGTGGAAAACGGAGATATTTGAATACGTGGGAAAAATACAAAATTCAGACATAAAGAAGCTTTATCAAAAAGAAATAAGCAACAGAATTTTCAATTTTCTGAATGTGAGCAATAACTTAACTAACAAAAAAAACTTTTCAAAAACCCAAACAGATTCATCATTTTTTGTTGACAAGAATAAGAAAATGTTATTGCGAGAAGCCGTTGTATTGTATATCATACTAGAGAGGAAATCTATAATTTCGCGTGTTGTTGAAAAATTGGCTACTGTTGAGTTTTTAGATGGCAATTTTGAAAAGTTGCGAAGTTATATCGTTCAACGTTATGAGTTTGTTGATTTCAATGCCCCTGAGTTACAGGATGTTATAGGCTCTGTGAAATCTCTTGTGGCGGGGTATTGCAGTTGTAAAAGCTTGGATGATACAGAAGTTTTAAACCTTTGGCATACGGTTTTTGATCATGGGATTTTTAAAAATCGCCAAATTGAGGATTTCGAGATTGCAAAAAGTGAATGCAGGGATAAGCTGACGGCTTCAACTTGGAATAGGCTTAAGGCGCTAAAAATAGATTCTTTGGTTAGAAATCCAAAGAAGAGTAACTTGGGATATTAGCGGGGGAGGAAATTTATGAAAAAAAAAGAACTAGAAGAAAACACGATAGAGGGGCAGCTGATTGCAAATGATCCTAATGTTGCTGCTTTGATGAAAGTTAACAGCAGTAAGGGGTATTTGACATACGAAGAATTGAGTGACGTGTTTCCGAGCTCAGAATATAACTCGGATAAACTTTCTGCTGTTATGGCATATTTTTCTGATAATGATGTAAAAATAATCAGTCTAGAAGAAGAGGAGTCATTACTACTGGACAGAAACGTGCCAGTTTCGGAAGTTAAAGAAGAAGATTCTTCTAATGATGAATCGCGAGGTGATGATCCGGTTAAACTATACTTGAAAGAGATGGGGAATATCAATCTACTCTCGAGAGAGGGAGAGGTCGTTATCGCTAAAAGGATTGAAGATACGAGAAATACCTTGTACTCAGCTTTGTGTTCAACTCGTGTAACTGCGGATATAATAGCATCTTTTCGAGACAGGTTAGATAATGACTTAATATTGGTAAAAGATATAACGGTCGTTGAATCTGCGAATTCAGATGAGGATTTGGATTTTCAAGATTCGGATGACGAAGAAGATCTAACTGAGGATGATGCTCAGCTTCAGAAAAACGCGAATGATGAAGAGGCGAAGCAAAGACTGCTAGCCTTAATGACTGAACATGCAAATCTTTTTTCGAAAATTTATGAAATACAAAAGACCTTCAACTTTGATCAAAGAAAAATTGGAGAGGACAGAAACTACCTTGCTTTAAGAAAAGAAATATTGAATAACTTTTATGAAATTAACTTTAATGAAAAGAGAATCAATTCCATAAAGGAACAGAATATATCTTTAATTTCAGATGCTCCTAAAATTGAAAGGAAGCTTGTTTCTCAGGCAGAGGCATTTGGGTTAAGAAGAGAAGATTTAGTTTCGTGTTTTGTTAATAAGAACTTTAATTCCTCGTGGATTGAGTCGTTCAATTTGAAAAAGGGCAAAGGATGGCAGAATTTTTATGAAGATAATCTTTCACATCTCCAGAATTTGGCCAAAATTTCCGCTTATCTTGAGGAGGTTTCCCTGGTCCCCTTTGTTTTTTTTAGAAACATTTTATATATTATTCAAAAAGCCGAAAGAAACGAGGCAAAGGCAAAGAGGGAAATGATTGAGGCAAATTTAAGGCTTGTCATTTCTATAGCTAAAAGATACATAAATCGAGGTCTTCAGTTTTTGGATTTGATTCAAGAGGGAAATATTGGTCTCATGAAGGCCGTTGATAAGTTTGAGTATAGACGTGGATACAAATTTTCGACATATGCAACCTGGTGGATAAGGCAGGCAATTACAAGGGCAATTGCAGATCAAGCCAGAACAATCAGAATTCCGGTCCATATGATTGAAACTATAAATAAGCTAGTTAGGATGTCAAAGCAGTTGATGAGCGAATTCGGAAGGGAGCCGACTCATGAAGAATTATCAATAAAGCTCGCAATGCCAATTGATAAAGTTAGAAAAGTAATGAAAATAGCAAAGGATCCAATTAGTTTGGAAACGCCGGTTGGAAGTGAGGACGAAAGTCACCTAGGAGACTTTATAGAAGACAAAAACACTGTTGTACCGGCAGATGCTGCGATACAGTCTAATTTAAAATTGGCAACTACCAAGATTCTTTCAACTTTAACAGGACGAGAAGAGCGAGTTTTACGAATGAGGTTCGGGATAGGCCTCCCATCTGATCACACCCTTGAGGAAGTAGGACAGCAGTTTTCTGTAACTCGGGAAAGGATAAGGCAAATTGAAGCGAAAGCAATAAGAAAACTGAAACATCCCAGTCGCTCCAGGAAATTGAGAAGCTTCCTGGATAGTTAGGAAGGAAAACGGAAATGAGTATTGAATCAACATTGTCAAAATTTGGAAAGCATCTCGACATTTTGCTTTTGAATATAAAAAGGATAACAGGAGGTACTCTTTCAAGTTTAGCTCGTGCCAATCAAAGCAAAAGGAAATCTATCAATTCTGCGAAACCGGGAAATCACTCTTCTGCCACAAGGTCGCCATATCTAATATTGGTTTTCGATAGCTTTATAGCTTTTTTATCGATATTAGTTTCAATCCATTTAAGAATAGGAATGGATTTTTCGGAGTATTCTCAGATCTATATTTTTAAAAATATGTTTGTTTTTTCCCTTGTTAGTTCAAGTGTCTTTCTTTGGTTTCAGATTTACCAATCTTTTTGGAGATACACTGCGGTTGAAGATCTGGTTTCTATATTCTTTTCATCCACTCTTTCTAATATCGTATTCTTTCCATTGATGCTGCTTATGAATCAGGAAAATTTTTTTCCGTATTCGCTTCTCATCATTAACACGCTTGTTTTAAGCTTAATGCTAATTCTTCCAAGATTTTTGACTAAAGTTTTATATGATCATCGATTAAAAAGAACCAAAAAATTTGATGCGTTAGAAAAGAGAATGGGTAGGCTCTCGAACACTTCTAAGGTTTTATTGGTGGGAGCAAGCGCTTCTGTAGAATCTTTTTTTAGGGAGGTTATTTCTAATGAGGATGTTATTTTTGATTTTGATGCCGTTGGGATTTTAACTCTTGATCAATCTGATGTTGGCCGAATCATAAAAGGAATTCCGATTCTTGGAGAACTACGCAATATTCACGATATCTTGCGAACCTTGAGTAAGGAGGAGGTGTTTCCAAAACAAGTGGTTATTACAGAAAAATTTCTTTCAGAGAGCGCAAAAAAATTTCTTGTCAAGTATACTCAAGAACATGGATTACTCCTTCTACATGCTATTTTTCAGTGTACCCTTAATGCAGTTGAGAAATGACAAATTAAAAAAGATGTATCCCAGCTCCTCTTTTTTTAAGTTCAAAATCGATAACCTCTTTTCAAAGCTCCCACTTCTTTATTAAAAAAGTTTTTTATAAAATTTGAAAAAATCGGAAGAGCGACTTTTGCTCCTGATTGATGATCTCCCAAAGATTTTGGAAGCGAATAGCCGACAAAAACGCATACTAAATATGTCTTTAGATTATTTTTTACAGCTCCTATAAACCAGGCATCTTTAAAATTATTCGTAGTCCCAGTTTTTCCAAATATTTCTAACCCGAATTTTTTTTCAAGACCAGATATGGAATTCGCTGTACCATATTTAACCACATCGTGAAGCATATTTTTTACTATCTCTGCGGTCTCTTTTTCCATCACCTGTTTATGTTTAGTTTTACATAACATCTCTTTGAATATTTCCACAGAGTACTTTTGATCTATTTGAGTTATATCTGTTACAAATCTCGGATAAACCATTTTTCCTTCATTAAAAAAACTGGAAAAAGCCGTTAAAATCTGTAATGGAGTTACTTCAACCGAACCTAAAATCGCTGAAATTGGTATTTTGCTTTTTGTTAAGTTTAGGGAATTTAGCAATTTTGCTATTGGTTTAATTCCAATTTCAACAGCCAAGTTGACGGTTAATAAGTTCATCGAATGCGCCAATCCATCTCTTAAACTAATTTTTCCATGATGCTTTCCCTCATAGTTATGAGGGGTATAACTCTCTCCATTACTCAACTTTATCGTTATTGGTTTGTCTTCAATTGTGTCGTGCTCAGTCTTTCCTGCTCTGATTGCTGCGGCATAGATGAAAGGTTTTATTATCGATCCCGGCTGCCTTTGCGCTTGGGTCACACAATTAAATGAACTTATGTCAAAGCTAAATCCTCCGGACATGGCTAAAATATCTCCATTTTGAGGATTCATAACGACTATACCTCCAGTTACTTCTGGGGGCTGATACAGTTCATATATCCTTTTTTTTTCGTGAAACCGACACAAAAGAATATCTCCTTTTTTAAATTTTGCCTCAGGGTAGAATTCGTCGCTTAGAGGTATTAGTATTTTCCTTTCATCCGAGGTTTCGCAAAATAATTCATATCGCTCTATTTTTTTTACGACACATGAAGAAATTTTGTTTATAGTCATCGGAAGAGCTTTATCTATCTCATTCAAAGATTTTACTTTTTCATCGTTAATATTACCGATTACTCCGCGCCAAGGAGTTTTTTTTGTATATTCGATTAAGCCATCTTCAAGCGCTTTTTGAGCAGATTTTTGAATCCTCTTGTCCATTGTTGTTTTTATCGAATATCCACATCTAAAGAAGAATGATTTCGAAATCTGACGTGAAAATATTTTGAATATCTCATCTGAGAAATATGGGGCAAACAGTTTACGTTTTCTTTGATTTGTTTTTATTGGCATTAAAATCGATTTTTGCAATTGATGATCAGATATGTATCCCATATCGTGAAGCTGATGAAGAATATAATTTCGCTTCATTAATAGTTTTGGTGAATTTTTCATATTTACATATGCACTTGGAGCATTTGGGATTGCAGCTATAAAAGCCGCTTCGTGAGGGGTAATTTCTTCAAGTTTTTTGTTAAAATAATAGTTACAAGCTTCGACGATACCATAACATCCCTTTCCCAGATATAGCTGATTTAGGTAGATTTCAAAAATTTTATCCTTTGGAATTGCCGCTTCGATACGAAATGCCATAATTGCCTCTCTGATTTTTCTAGACATCTTTTTAGCCTTTCCAACCAGAAGGTTTTTAGCGACTTGTTGAGTTATCGTTGATCCCCCCACCGGTCTTTTATCCCAGGATTTTTTTGCCGTATTTTCTATAATCGCACGAATCAAGCTTTGAAAACTTATTCCTGAATGACTATAAAACTCCCTATCTTCAGCAATCATGAAAGCCCCCTTAATGATAGGAGGAATCTCATTAAATTTTGCTAGCGTCCTATGCTCAATTGCGTATTCCTCAATTAACTCGTTTTCTGAAGAAAAGATCCTTGTGGTCGTCGGTGGAGAATAATCAAGAAGCGTTAGTTCACTTGGAAGATCTCTTCCATAATAATAAAATATAAAAAAGAATGCAAAAAAAGAAAAAAGAAAGAGCGTAAAAAAGCAAAGAAACACCCTTTTCAGTTTTTGAAAAAGCATCAAATATATTTTCTAGTTTTAGCTACCTTATTCTTAGAAGTTGGATCTAGACCAACAATCTGCAAATTGATTTCCCTTTTGAACTGATTAAATCTTGCAAGCTTGCGTCCAGATAATTTTTTCGGGGACTGTTTTATAAATAGCAAAGGATTTATGCTACGTCCGTTCTTTCGAACTTCGTAATGCAAATGAGCGCCTCTTACCCTGCCAGAATCTCCGGTGAGAGCAATCAGTTTACCTTTAAAAACTTGTTCTCCCACTCTGACAAGTGCTTTACTCAAGTGGCCGTAAAGGGTAGTTACACTATTGCCATGAGTTATCATAACATACCTTCCATACCCAGAAGCAGTTGAAACTTGTTGTACAATTCCAGAAGCGGGCGCCTTCACGAATGTCCCGATTTTAGCTGAAAGATCAACTCCTCTATGCATACTGGCTCTTCCAGTTATTGGATGAACACGCATGCCAAATCTTGAAGTTACTTTCATAATTCTTAAAGGCGGAGAAAGCATCGAGCTGGAACTCACAAGCGTTTTTAAAACAGTGCCATCTGAATCTATATATTCATTTGAGCCATCGTCGGAAAAATTGTAAATTCTCTTAATTTTTCCATTGATAAATGCGGAGATATACAGCAAAACAGGTGACCTAACAACGGTACCAGAATCATCATAAAACTCCTTACACAAAAATTCGAAATCGATTGGCGTCTTTGAAGTTTTAATGTTAATAAATTGCGAAAGCACTCTCAAAGCTTCTGCAGAAACTTTGGTATCTACTCCACACTGTTTCAAGGAGTAATCAGGACATCTTGGAGAAATTATTCCTGAAATACTCCGGATCACGTTTTTGATCGGAATCTCAACCCTTTCCGTTTTAAATCCAGAATCTGTCCTTGAAACAATAACTCTATAATTGTAACTTTGGCGTAGTTCTAATCCATTCAAAAGCAAGTCACCAGATTCATCATGCCTCCCTCGAACTGTGATTTTCTGACCTACTTTCATATTTCTCAAATTGAAAACTTTTGACAAACTCTTTGAAAGCAAATAAATATCTGTTTTATCAAAGCCTAGTCCTCTCAGAATCGATTCTAAGGTATCTCCACTTTTTACCGCGATTTCTTCTGTATCGGATTCCCTAAAGCGGTCGAAATTTTCAGGTTGCGGCTGCTTCTCAACAATGTCAGATTGTTCCTTTTCTTCCGGTAAAATCGATGGATCGCCTGCAGTTAACGAATCGATAGCGACGCCGTCTAAATCAAGATCTGGAGATTCATAAGAGTCATCGTCTTGGGAAAATGAAAAGTCATTCAAAGAATCTGGAAAGGTTGAGGGAGAATAGGTAGCATACTCCACTAAAGCTATAGATGAGGCAAGAGCCATCACGCAAACACTCGCAAAACGCGATTTTTTAACTATCAATACTGTACTCCTCTCCTAAAGCTACACACAGATATTATATCAAAAAACATTAAATTTTATCTAATATTTAATACCAAATTAAAATATCAAGGGATATCATTCGTATTATATAGATCAATTGATAAAACTGAAAGAGCTTTTTCTCAGTTGTATACGTTTATATGCTTTGAGACGAATAGAGAGGCCTCTTAAACTCTAGTAATATACTCCAGGAGTAGCCCTTTCAACTCCCCCCTTATACGAAACTAGGGTTACTTAAGTATCAAAATTCAATATATCAATCATTCAATAGATCCAAAGCTTTAAATGAGATGAATCGGTCTCCACCGATTATTATGTGATCGTGGAGACTTATTTCAAAAACATCCAGAGCAGAGATAATTTTTCCTGTAATATATACGTCGTTTGCTGAAGGCGTCGGATCTCTGCTTGGGTGATTGTGAACCAGAATTAGGCCTTTCGCCCCAACTTCTAAGCATCTTTTAACAACGGTTCTTGGACAGATATTCACAGAATCTATATCTCCATTTTGGAGAATCTCATCAGCGATAACTTCATTCATCGCATTTAAAAATATCACTCGAAGCTCTTCAGAGATCAAATTTTTCATGTTGATTTTACAATAGTTAATGACGTCTTCAAAGCAATCCAAATGGTTTCGTTTCATTATCCTACTTTTAAGCGTGGCCTTAACAACTCCATTTATAATTTTGATAGCGTTAGCTTCATTCTCCTCAATGCCATCAACATTCATAAGATCTGGTTTTGATGCATTCAGTATCCTATCTATCGTTTCAAATTTTTTTATCAGATTTTTAGAAATGGATTTTATATTTCTATTTTTAAAAATTAAAAATAGCATTAATTCAATAATTTCGTATTCATATAAGGTTTCTTGCCCAAAATTTAAGAATTTTTCACACACCTTTTGCATATATCTATCTCGATATTTTTTGATGGGAACCGCCATATTAATGGCTCCTTGTTAAAACTATCTCGTTTGTGGAACATTTTACAATTTTCCCTGATATTTCAAGGTCTGAGATTATGCACAACAAGCTTCTCATATCAATATTTGTATGAGACGCTAGTTCATCTAGTGTTACTGGCGCCTCGGATAAAAGAGATAAAATTTCTTCTGACTTATCCAGAATGTCAGATTTCTCTTTTGTATCCGCTTCTTTTGGCTCTATTTTTATTTCTTGAACTCCAAGTGAATCTAAAACATCAAAATAATTTTGAATCAAAATTGCTCCATTTTTTATCAATAAGTTAGAGCCAAAATTTCTTGGATCAATGGGAGAGCCGGGAACAACTAAAACTTCACATCCAAAGTCTAAGGCTAATTTGGCTGTTGCCATTGTTCCGGATTTTGCGGCGGCTTCCACAACAATTACAGCTTCAGAGAGTAGAGTAATTATCCTATTCCTAGAGTGAAACATCCCCTGTTCAACAAGAGACCCTAGCGGATTTTCCGTCAAAACCAAACCATTTTCTGCTATCTTTTCGAAAAGATATTTGTTCTCTTTGGGATAAATGTTACTAAATCCAAATGGTAAAACTGCAATAGACGCTTTATCGTTTATGTCTTCAAGGGAGCCTAAATGAGCACTAGTATCGATTCCCCTTGCTAATCCGGATACTATCGCAAATTCCTTAGAGAGGTTTGCCGCCAAATTTTTAGCAATAGTTTTCCCGTTGATGGACGCGTTTCGGGCCCCTATTATCGCAATCTTTCTTTTTGATAAGATTGATTTATCGCCTTTAAAAAACAATATTGGAGGGCAAGAAGAAGATCTTCTTAACGATTTTGGAAAATCTCCATCATTTGCCAAAATAATCTCGCAACTTAAGGATTTTAATACTTTTTCCGCTTCCTTTTTTGGGTAAGGAGTGGGAGTGTGTTTTAGAGATTCTTTTGCGCTTTTATAACTTCTCATCATTGCCCAAAAAGTTTTAGGCCCGATTCCTTTTGAGTTTATAAGGCAAAACCAATCTATAACGACATCATTTAACATAAAATATTAAAAATTAAGGTTAGTTTATAAAATTAAGTCTATTTCATTAATGTTAAGATTATGTTAACCTGCGAAAGTAGTTGGGGGAAATTTACCGGAGCCTAGTTTATGAAGTTATTAAAGAAAGTTGTCGCAACATCGTTATTGATTTTGGCGGTTTGTCATACTACCGATTCAATTGCAAATCAATCAGATATGCTGCCAGCCTCTGTTGCCAAAATAATGAATACAGCAACTGAAAAAATTAAATTAGAAAAAAGAAGAAAAGGAAAGGATCCTGCAGGAACTTATACCTTTGAACTAGATAATGCAAAATATACAGTGAAAGTTTTTGGCAAAAGAGCAAAGTTAGAAAATAGAAAAAAAGAAATAGATATAGCAGAAACCCTTTCTGAAGAAGGGGTTGGTGCAAAATTTATAGGGAAAGCTGAAGATAACAGCCTTTATATTAGGGAGTTTATTGATGGTAGAGTTGCGAAATATGAGGATTTTCAGAATGATGAAATTATCAAAAAGTTTGCAGTAGCGTTAAAAAAGCTTCATGCATGTAAGATCGATGCGACTTCCTCTTCTCAACTAAATTTAACTGAGAGACATTTTAAAAAAATTATGCGAAGAGAGGGGATAGCTCGCCCTAAAGGCCTTGAGGTACTCTACGATATTTGGAAAAAGCAGCACGCTTCCCTCCCATCGAAAACCGCCTTTTGCCACAATAACTTGGTTCCAAGTAATATTTTGATATCAAAAACTGGAGAAATATACTTCATAAACTCAGAGTATTGTGGAAAAGAGAATGTGTACGATGAGCTTGGGCACGTTACCCTTATAACTGGAATCTCGGAAGAAAAATTGAAAAATTTTCTAAAAGATTATCTCGGAGAAGCGCCATCAGAGGAGATATTAAAAACAGTTAAAACAGCTCAACAGCTAGCGAATTTTGCGGTCTCTATGCATTATTTTGCTTCTTCGAATTCGGGGAAAAAGGACCCAGAAGGTATTAAAAAGCAAAATGAAGAGCTTGATAATATGTTAAATTCTGATGCTCTAAAATCCGCACCGGACCTCCTAAAAGAAAATGGTTTTATAAAAGTGAAATCTAGGAAAAAAGATCTTATTAAGGAATATGCCCTCGCGTTTTATAAGGCTTATAAGGAATCGCAATAGCTACTTAAAATCTTAGTTGCCATATTTTAAGTGAAATGTACCGCTTTCTTTATTTGGCGAATTTAAATCTTCAGAAGAGGCTATAAATCCGTCTCGGGTAAAATTTATGCAACAGATTATTTCGGCATGACCGATGTTTCTGCGATTCTCTTCAACGGAAACTTTCCAGTTAAGTTGTCCAAGGTTTTTCAACCCATCTCTTTCTTCTGCCACTAAATTCGATAGTTTGGCATATAGATCTTCGCAAAAGCTTTGCAAATTGGGCCGACTCAGACAATGGCACATTTTTGAAAAGTTCGACAATAGTTTATTTGAGGAATCTAATTTTTGAATTAAAGGATTTATACGAGATAAAATTCCCCCAATACGTCTCGATAGTGTATCATGGTCATAGGAGCCAAACGGCATATTGCTCATTAGCTTTAGCCATACATCCACTTCCTTAGACATTTGAGTTATCTCTTTTCCAAAAAATATCTTAGTTTGCAGTTCGTCTATCCAGCGTTGGGTTATTTCCTTATTTGCTGGATAATTCGAAATTATCTTTTTGCCATGCCAACATCTTACCTCTCCAAGCTGTTTAAGTATGTCATCAGAAAGTATGTCTTTCGTTTTAGCTCTAACCTCAACATGCATGTTCTTCTTATCTATATTTAGTGAAATACTCGCCTTATCTTGATTTATCCCGTTTACTATTTCTGAAAAAATCACGGCACCTTCAACATTTGTATCAACAGATGTGTGGCATTCTTTAAAAAGCTCTTTTACCTCGTTTTCTGTCATTTTTTTGAAATGATATTGGCCATGTTCAATTAATCTCATTTTTCCCTTTTTGCTTTTTTCAGCATTTATTCGTTTAACGAAATTTTTCAATGCCGTTTTTCGTATAACAGGAGAGGATAAGGGATTGTTTATAATTTCGATCTCCCCTATTATTGGACTTGATTCTCTCGCATATAAAGGCGGTATATCGAAAATATAGACAAAAAATGACATTATGAGAAAAAACCTTTTTATAATAAAATTCTCTTCTAAAATTGAAACCTAGTGTAAGTTTATAGAAAAGAAGTTAACAATTGGTTAATTTACAATAATCCTTTTTGCGAATTCTTTAAAAAACTCCTCTTTATTTAAACCGGGCAATATTGGATCTTTGAATTCTAAAGTTATAGTTCCTGGAGTTTTTATAAATGAATTGCGTGGCCAATGGGTTCCGGAATTGAGTTTGGCTGGGACTACCGGAATTTTAAGGGTTTTATAAAGCGCAAATATTCCGCTCTTATATTCCCCCTCTTCCTCATTAGAGGCTCTGGTACCATTTGGAAATATTAATATAGACTTACCTTTTTCAAATGCAATCTTTCCAAATTTTATAATTGTTTTTATCGCGGTAATTGGGGAAGATCTATCAACAGGGATGCACTCTAACCTTTTAAAATAAAGCCCAGCAATCGGCTTTTTCAACAATTCTTTTTTAACAACTATAGCTAAATTATTGATTAGTATCGAAAAAATAAATGTTTCCCAAGTAGATTGATGATTACAACCTATTATGACTTGCGTATTAGGAATTTTATTCTGGTTTTTGATCTCATACCGAATGTTGGTGATATATTTTAAACAGAACAATAACCACCTTGTGACTGGTCTATACATTATGATCGAAACCATTTCAGGAGATGAAAAATAAACTATTGGATACGCAATGGTTATGTGTAAAACAAACCCTAACCAAAAAATCATGTTAAATAGAGCGGATCTGATCATTTTTTATATTTTTTATAATTCGATATAAAATCATATACGCTGTTCTTTCCGATTTTCAAGTACTTTGCCAAAGCATCTGCCAAATCCTTTTTTGATAGTTTATCAACTAAGGCGTCTATAATTGGTAACGTATCTTTAATTTTGCTAAAACTATCATTTTCAGGTGGAGAGATGACAATGACAAATTCTCCTTTTGGCAATTTTTCTTCAAAATGCAGAATTAATGAATCAATGTTAGCGCGTATTGACTCTTCATGTATCTTTGTAATCTCTCGTACAATCGCAACTATCCGATCGTCAAAATATTGTTTCATATTTTTTAAAGTCTTAATTATTCTGCTAGGAGCTTCAAAAAATATGATTGTAGAGTCTATTTTAGATAATTTTTCAAATTCTTTGTAGTTAGCAAATCCTGAAAATAAAAATCTATTACTTGGCAAACCCGATAATATTAAAGCTGATATAACTGCACAAGCACCAGGAATAACAGTATACTTTATGTTATTTTTTATGCATGCATTAACTAACTTATATCCAGGATCAGAGATAAGGGGAGTACCCGCATCTGAAATTAGCGCATAAACCATACTTTCGCTTTTTATTGAATGTATGATTTTAGGAATAACAAATGAAGCATTATGGTCGTTATATATGAGCAATTTCGACTTTATTTCAAAATTTTGAAGTAATTTTGATGAGACCCGTGTATCTTCACATAGAATGCAATTGACAGATTTTAAGGTTTCGATTCCTCTCATGGAAAAATCTCCCAAATTTCCGATTGGAGTTGAAATGAAATAAACATTAGTTTTCATAAAATTTTATGCATGTTGCGTATCAATCTATGCCCATGTTATCATGACATGGGCAGTTCTTTTCTGGAAATAAGCATAAGGTGCAGATAACCGTTGTTGGCGGAGGATATGTCGGATTGGTTTCAGCAATCTGCTTTTGCGAATTTGGGTTTAATGTTCAGATTGTTGAATCTAGTCCTGAACGTTTCAAAAAATTAAAAGGGGGAGTTTCACCGGTTTATGAAGCAGGGCTGGAGCAGAGTTTACAAAAACATTTAGCGGCTGATTTATTAACTATTTCAAACAGCGTTACAAATTTAACTAGGGAATCTGATGCCATTGTCGTGGCGGTTTCAACTAGAAATTCAATGGAAGAAGATTTGAATTTATCTGCTCTACACAAGGCTATGAAAGAGATTTCTTTTTCTCTAAGCGAAAATAAATACGTTGGTATCTTTATAAAAACCAGTGTGCCAACTGGAACATGCTCGATTATCGCAAATAACACCAAATTTATAAGGCCTGATTTGATTTCAGGAAAACATTATGACATCATAGCCAATCCCGGTTTTTTGCGTGAAGGAACTGCAATTTGCGATTTTATGAATCCCAATGGAATCATCATAGGATTGGAGTCAAATTCGAAAAAAGCGAAAGATTTGGTTGAAAAGGTATATGCCTCTCTCCTTGATGCAAAAATTCCATTCTTATACACTAACTTCGAGACGGCTGAGCTCGTGCGCTCTACCACTATAGGATTCCTTGCAACAAAGATGGCGTTCATAAACGAAATAGCCGATTTATGCGATAGGACCGGGGCCGATATAGATGTGGTCATAAAAGGAATATCTCTTGACCAGGGAATTGGGCCTAAAAATCTGGCTATTTCTCCTGGATTCGGAGGGACCTCTTTTCCTAAAACTTTAAGAATTTTATCAAATACAGCCAGCTCACTGGGAATAGATCTTAAAATATTAAACGGTGTAATAAAAAGCAACATAGAAAGAATTTCAAACATAAAAAATAGAATAGTTGCCTTGATAGAGGATGAAGCTCCTCTTTCATCAAAGAAAGTTACGATATTAGGATTGTCGTTTAAGCCATTAACAAATGACATAAAGGACTCCGCTAGTATATTTGTTATTAGAGATTTACTGAATTCTGAGATATGTGTACATATGTATGATCCGGTATTTATTCCAGATTCCCTAGAGGTTAGTAAAATCCCAACGGATATATTGGAGAATAAAAATTTTTTCCTTGCTGAATCCGTTTATGATGCCGTGAATCAAAGCGACATCGCAGTTATAATGACGAATTGGGCCGAGTTTATGTCGCTCGATTTTAATAAGATTAATGAGCTAATGAATAAAAAACCTAAAAGTAACCCTATACTCTTGGACTATAGAAATATGTTTTCAAAATTTGATTTACAAAATTTTAATTATATTTCTCAGGGAAATAAATAGCGTTTTAAATTTTTTTTAAGAATTAAAATTCTTTGAATTAACGCTTTGTTAAGCGTTTTGCGATACGATAAGCGCTTGCAATACAAGAGGACGATTGAGGCATACAAAGTTTGCACAAATTGTCTGTTTTATGGCAAACTGATCTATGTGTGTAGAGTTGTACTGATATATATGAATCCTGTTGTAATATTTGCGGTATTCGCTATGTCCATTTCCCAGTTGTCAGCAAAAGAGAGTACGCTTTTTAATGTTAAGCGATCTCAATATATCTCGCATGCAAAAGCCATATCAAAAAAACAAATGACTGATGAAGAAGTTAGCGCATTAACAGAAGAGGCGGCATCTATTATAGATGATATGAAGAACCAATATATATTTGACGCTTTAAAGACCGATGAAATAGTTCTCAAGTATCTTAATGGGAAAGATTTTCCGGATTCATCTGAGCCCACAGTAATTGATCCCAACGACCAAAAGATAGTTGGCTTTACGATCGCCTGTTATTGGTTATGCAAAAACCTTTCCAAAGATTTAATTTCAAAAATAGTACAAAAGTCTCCTTTAGAGATGGTTTCTATAATTCAGGAATTGAGTGTATTTTTCAAGTTTATATCCGCCGACCCAAATGATTTTGGGCATGGAACTTTTAGAGAAAAAAATGAAACTGCTACAACAATTTTTTCGACAAATGAGGCAATTTTAAGGATTATGAAACCGCTGATTTGTAAGAATTTATTAAAAGATTGCGTTATCTATAAATTATCGAGATTGGGTACTACTATCGTTAATGATAATAACTTTAATTTAACCGCTATTATCGACTCTCTAAAAAGAAATACGGCAGATGACTCAAGAATTCCAATTTATATTGTTTCTGAAGGGGAAAAATAAAAAATGAAAAGGTTAATATTTTTACTATTCTTATTGTCTGCTCATGCATCTTGTTCTGATTTGTCTACTATCACATCCAACTATATCAACGAAATAAATCAACTTAAAAAAGCAATCGGAGAGGCTGAAATTCAGTTGATATATGACAAAGCAAGAGAATATGCGAAAATTCTTCTAGGACTTGTTCCGAATGTACAGATAAAAACGTTGGATAGGATAAATGCTTTTTGCGATTTATTGAATCTAAAGCTTAAAGATTTAGAAAAAAATGTTGATTCTGAAAATAAAAATATTTCATTAAAGGCAAAAAGAGATATAGAAAATTTTAAAGAAATTTCAAAATTTCTAATATGTTGTTCAAAACTTTTGGATTCGATTTACCTCAATCAAGACATAGTCGATCTTATGTTAAGAAAAATTCCACAATTCATCCCTGCAATTGGAAAAGAGATAACCGTTATGTTACAGGTTTTGGAGTTACTTATATCTTCAGAGGATTTTTTCGATAAGGTAATAGAAAAAATGAGAGAGTTTGCTAGTCAATTTCCTGATGGAACGTATCTGATGTCTCCGTTACTATCCGCCGCCATGGAAAAGGTAGAATTTCTGGATTATAAAGAATTGCTGAAGAACATAAATCTTTCAAATTTAAGTTTTTGTAAATACTTAAAGATTCGGTAAATTGAGAAAAACGATGAGCATGTCCGCTTTGTCTCGCACCTGTTTGAAGTCGGACAATTCCGAATTTTAACTAAAATTTATATTTCATCAACTATGCAATTTTTCGGAAATTGCCCGGTCAATTTTAATTATTTTAAACCCCTTAGATTTAAGACTTTCAGTTACATAGATTTTTTCGATTAATCCACTTTTATTCGTTTTATCGGAAAACGCATGAGAAATGCAAGCAGTTAAACTTTTTGCTTGAAACTCATTTAGAATGCATGCCGCATTTTCTATAGTTCTCCCAGTGTCGGTTATATCGTCAACTATGAGACAATGTCTATTTTTTATTTTTCTCGCATTTACTATTTTTTTTGAATTTTTATCAATTAATATCAATTCAGTTCCAAGGTATTTAGCGAATTTTTTCGCACGATTCTTAGCGCCATTATCTGGCGCTACTACTATAAAATCTTGATCTCGAAAAAAACTTCCAAATATTTCATGAGGCAAAATGTTTATAACATAAAGTGAATCAATCGGGGTATGTAGATCAATCGTTATAATTTTTCTTATTTTAAAAGGTTTGAACAAATTGAAAATTGCCCAAAATGCCTGAGATCCCCCTTGCCTCGAGTAGGGAATATACGGAATCACAACGTCTATGATATCACAGTTCTTACACGTATTTAACATCATGACAAACTCAATAAGCTGCTCATTAATATTTTTTATTTTAGGAAATATTACAACTACATGTTTATTTTCAACAACAGCTTCCCGCAAGGAAAATTCACCGTTTGGGAACTTTGATACATCAATTCTAAATGCACTTAGATTCAAGCTTTTAGCGATTCGTTCTGAAAGATCAGCATTAGATTTTTCATACACTATAATCACTAATAATCTACCGCCATAAAGTATAGACCGAAAGGGGGAGCTGTCACTCCAGCTTTTGTTCGATCTTGAGTTTCAAGAATATGTTCTATCCATTTAACTGGGCGTTTTCCAATTCCGATTTCCGCTAAAGTCCCCACCATGATTCTTACTTGATTATGTAGAAAGGACCTAGCCGCTACTTTCATGATCACGAACCTTTCCTCGCGAAATACTTCAATTTTTGAAATAGTTCGTATTGGATTTTCTGAATTGCAATGGGCAGAGCGAAATGCATTTAAATTATAAGTTCCCAAAAAAGATTGGGCTGCTTCATTCATCTGAGATTCATCTAAATTTCTAGAAATATGCCAAGCCCTATTTTCATAAATGACAGACTTTATGCGATGGTTGTGCATGACATATCTATAATGCCTCATTTTTGCAGAAAATCTCGCATGAAAAGTTTCAGAAACTATTTCTGCACTAAGAACTACGACTCCGATACCGATTAGATAGAAATTAATAGCGATTGGAAGCTTTAGAATATCAGCCTTCCATTTTTCAGCTAATCCATCATCTAAAATGGAAAAATGAGCAACTTGTCCAATTGCATGAACTCCGGTATCTGTCCTCCCCGCTCCGTGTAAGTCTATTGTTTCACTTAAATTAAAAACTTTTTCAATGGCCTTTTCGATAGTTTCTTGAATAGAAACAAGCCCACTTTGTTTTTGCCACCCAAAAAACCTTCCTCCGTCATACTCTATTGTTAACTTAATCTTCATTTTTATTTATTAAAATTTTTGAGAATTCTACTCTTGGCTAAAGCCCAATCCTTTCTCTTTATAGCCTCCCGTTTATCGGTAACATTTTTCCCTTTCGCAAGTGCTATACTAAGTTTCAAAATGCCTTTATGATTAAAATACATGCTAAGTGGAACTATTGTCATCCCCTTTTTTTGAATTGCGTTTATAAATCTAATTTTTTGAGCTCTGTGAAGCAATAATACCCTCGGCCTTTTATTTTCATGGTTATTGTAACTTGCTTGCTTGTATTGGGATATATCGGCATTAAAAAGGTAAAGCTGATCCAAGCCCTCCATAATTCCAACAAAAGACTCGTTGATACTAACCTTCTGTTCTCTTATCGACTTTACCTCCGAACCCGTGAGAACCGTTCCAACTTCCAGTGTTTCGATAAGCTCATAATCAAACCTCGCACGCCTGTTTTTAGCGACTACCTTGAAATTTTCCGCTTGCTTCTCTGCCATCTTGAAGTATCGAAGGAGCCCCTCCTGAGAAAGAGTCTGAATGAATTTTTGTTAAAAATCAAATGATTTATTCAATATGTATACGTTCATATAGTTTGGGAGAAAAGATGCAGAGTTAGTTTTTTGTTTATAAATAAGTGGATTCTACATGGCCCAGCCTGAATAGAAACCATGCTTAAATGATTTGTGTATTTCTTTTTGTAACGCTTTGAGGTAGGCTAACAGCGATCTCTTCATCCTTTTCTATTAAAGCTTGAACCATCAGCCGGCTGCAGACATAAATGTTCCACGTGAAACAATTGTTTAAAAAAAGTTTTCCAAAATTAACGGAATATTAAACTTTTTATGATATGCTAAGCTTGTGCTTGCAAAACGAGAGAACAACTCAGGTGTTGCGGCCGGACCCGACCGGAGGTCCCCCAGTG
>JAIRYO010000001.1 GCA_031267725.1 Holosporales bacterium
TTTTATAAAGATTTTGAGAAAATAAAAATAGAAATGTTAGAGGAGGCAACTTTAGATTCCAGAATTAAAGCAGAGCATATAGCTGAATCAGTTGGCTCTCAAGTGTTATCCGTGCATAGTTTAAATACTGGAGTATTTGAGCTTACTCCTGAAGATTCTTCGGCAACGACCAATGAAACTTGGAACGAAAGACTCTCCTGGAGAAAAAAAATAAGAGTAGTTGTCCATGGAGCGTTCTTTTTCAAATAAATTTAAAGTCGGTTTTGTTTAGTAAATTGGGCAGATCAAGTTTTGTTTAAATTACAGAAATCAGATAGAAGGCTGTTCATAACAGCCTCTTTATAGAACTAAATCTTTTTTGTTCTTTACTATCGTGATAGAAGGTTATCCCTGTATTCCGTTTCCTTCTCCAGTTTTATAACTATGGTATTTCTCTCCATTTTCATCTTTTCCGGCCTCTCCAGTTTCTCCGGCTTCGCCAGTTTCATAATTGTCGTATCCCTCTTCTTCATAAAAAATTTGAACACCTGTTTGGGAGCCAATAGATATGTTAAAGCACCCTATAATGTCACAGTCATTAAATGCCGAATTATTCACATTAACAGATTCTATTTGCCTTTCTCTTTCGTTCTCACCTTCTTCAGGTGAAGTCTGAGTTTCTGGGGCGAAATCAGTAAACGCACGAAAACAGTTTTCAATGTTACACTTATTAAATAGCGAACCCTTTACATTAACAAGCCTTCTAGATCCTAACGTATCTTGCTTTGAAATAACATATTCAAAACTTTTTTCAAAGTGACAGGTATTAAATTCGCAATTATCGACGTTAGCAATTTTTCCAAAAGACGTATTGAAGTTTGAGTTTTCCTCTTGATCACTAGCGTGAATATTTGTGACCACAGATGTACACGACGCAACCAATAAGAATACCTTGTTCAATTTCATAAAATTATCCCTTTGTTTTTAACAATAATTAATAAAATAATATATCAATATTTTTAATAAAAATAAATTATTTTTTAATAAATTTTTAAAAATTTAAAATACATGAAATAAGAAGCTTATTCAGCTTCTCATGCATAAAGAAGTGGCAGAGCTAGGAAATTGGAAGAGGTGACAAGATTACTAGATCTTTTGTTATAGCTGGACAGAAGAGCTGCTCACTACAGCCCTTTTATGAATCTAAATTTTCCTGCTTTTTACTATTATGATAAAGGATTATCTTTTATCATAATAACTGTTTACTTAATTTATTCTCCCTCGTCGTACTCCATCTCGTCCTCTCCTCCAGCTTCTGGCATAATGCTTTCTCCCTCTTCCTCTTCCTCTTCTTCTTCTTCTTTTACATTTGCCGCTACAATGTTTCCATTGACGTGAATGTTAAACGAGTTATTTACAATACATCCATGAAAAGCATACTCGGAGTGAGGAAGATTTAAATCGGAAGCCGACTGAGAAATTATCCTAATATTAAAGCATCCATTAATTTCACTGTTGTTAAACTCGTAAGTAATCGAATGATAATTTAGGGGCACTAAGTTACTCTGTTGTTGAGAATTTTGCTCCAAAGATTGGTTAAAGTCTCGAATATCTCTCTGGTCAGCTTCAAAAGAATCATTGCTCCGAGATTGAGAAGCATGGCTTCTTTCTGCTAAAGGTAGATTAAAGCCTGGAGCGGTCCTTTGATCCTCCCCTTGCATTTGCCGAGAAAAGTGTCGATTAACTTGATCTAAAAAAGAATCATTGCTCCGAGATTGAGAAGCATGGCTTCTTTCTGCTAAAGGTAGATCAAAGCCTGGAGCGGTCCTTTGATTCTCCCTTTGTACTTGCTGAGGAAACTGTTGATTGCTTTGTGCCGGAAATGGATTGTTTTGTAGAGAAGAAAATTGGGCGAAATTTTTAGCCGTATTAGAATTTCCATAGGGAGGCACATTAAAGTTTGAGTTTCCACCTCGATCAGTAGCGTGAATATTTGCAACCACGGATGTACACAACGTAACCAATAACAATAGTTTGTTCAATTTCATAAAATTGCTCCTTTGTTTATAAAATAATTAACAAAATAATATATCAATATTTTTGATTAAAATAAATTTTTTTAATAAATTTTAAAAGTTGTTTAATTAAAAATTTTAAAAAATACCTATCTTTCAATTCCTCCCCATTTAAAAAAAATAAAGGTGTAAAAGAAGCAGGGGAAGCTTTCGCCTATGAAACACCATAACTCCCGCCTAGTCCAACTCTGAATAGATCGTAAACCATGCTTAAATGATTTTTATATTTTTTTTGGGGTTTTAACCAGGATATGTATTGTTCCACGTGGAACATTTATGTTTGATGTTGGCCGGGACGCGAAGTTAGCTCTAATCTATTAATCCCCCTGAATCCGGCGGCCCGGTCTGAATAGACCGTAAACCATACCTCAATGATTTTTGTATTTCTTTTTATAATACTTTAAGCATGATATATAGCAATCTCTGTATATTACTTAGAGGGATTGGTAATCATATATGTAAAAGGTGAAGAGAGTGCTTATATATATCTTGTCTAAAGCATTATAAAAAAAATACAAAAATCATTTAAGCATGGTTTACGGTCTATTCAGACCGGGCCGCCAGATTCAGGGGGATTAATAGATTAGAGCTAACTTCGTGTCCCGGCCAACATCAAACATAAATGTTCCACGTGGAACAATACATATCCTGGTTAAAACCCCAAAAAAAATACAAAAATCATTTAAGCATGGTTTACTCCCTATCCAGGCATGGCTATGCGGGAGTTATGTTATGTTTGAAGCTGCCTAAATGGTTTAAGATTTTAAATCAATTGTTCCACGTGGAACATTTTATGTTTGCGACGGAGCTGAAAAACTCTACTCAAAAGTTAAGCAGAATCTAGGCAGGCCTACTATAATCAAACTATATCTTATTAAAAACTCATGGGAAACCTCCGGTCAGGTCGGCCGTAACGCCTGATTCGCTAATTAAACATCTAATCTTTGCTTAATATAAGTGAAATTTTATCGAATCCAGATACGAAAAATTCAACCATATCATTTTGCTGGAGAGGGCATTGAACTCTAAACGGAAGGAACGAATCCGTTTTTCCAAAAGAAATTCCATTTTCGAATTTCTCAACTATTCCGGAAACTCTTTCTCCTACAAGCCTTTCAAACAGTTCATTTTTGACTTTTTGCGCTTTTTTATGCAGAATTTGCGCTCTTTTGAAAATCACATTTTGTGGTAATTGAATCATGCTTGCTGCGATAGTTCCTGCTCTTGAAGAGTACGGGAAAATATGAAGCAAGGATAGATGGGCGCTATCTATCAAACTCAAGCTATTCATAAACATCTCTTCTGTCTCTATTGGAAATCCTGCTATAAAGTCCCCTCCCAAAACAGCATCTTTTCTTTTTGTAAGGATTTTATCACAAATATCCAGGACCTTTTCTCTAGAGTGTCTTCTTCTCATTGACTGCAGAACGACGTTATCTCCAGACTGAATACTTAAATGAAAATACGGCATAATTCTAGTTTCGTTTATAAATAAATCGAGAAGCTTGCTGTCTACTCCATTTGGATCAATAGAAGAAATTCTCAATCTTTTCATTTGGGGATAACCATTTAAAATGGAGCTTATGAGATCTGCAAGATCCATATTTCCCAGATCTTTTCCATAAGAAGCTATATCAATTCCAGAAAGCACAATTTCTTTAAAGCCAAGTTTGATAAAGTGCTCAACTCTGTTGAGGACCACTTCACTTGGCAAGCTTTTTGAGGCGCCTCGAGCAAACGGCACAATGCAATACGTACAAAAATGATCACACCCATTTTGAATTTGTAGAAAGGCTCTTGCTTTGTTTTCAAATAACCGATCACTTTCATTTATATCAAATTCTTTTTTGAGGGCTCCTTTAGGAATATTATTGGAAATATCAAAGTATGAAGATGGCTCATTTTTTTCCTTGTTTGAAATGATTTTAAAAACACCTTTTAAATTTTTAAAATATTCTAAATCTGTTTCAGCCGCACATCCTGTTACAATGATTTTTGCATTAGGATTTTCTCTAATTACTTTCCTAACCGTTTGTTTAGATTGTCTTTCTGCTTCATGAGTAACCGAACACGTGTTTACGATTATAACATCACTATCAGGCTGAAATGTATTTACTATTGCCTTTGAAACTTCAGATTCATAAAAATTAAACCTGCATCCTAATGTTATGGTCTTTATGTTATTTCTTTTTTTATCAAGCATCCGACAAAATCTGAGATCTTTTATTCCACGTTAAAGCGAGAAACAGTGCTGCAAATATAGCAGCAAATATTATCAAAATAAAAACGGAATTCCAACCATATTTATCTACCAAAAATCCAGTTCCAAAACCAGCAATTGCCGTTCCGGCATATCCAAGCGTCCCAGTAAAACCTGAAGCTGTAGCAGCGGCTCTTTTAGATGCAAAATCTGCTGCGGCTACTCCAATTAGAATCTGAGGGCCGGAAATTAAAAAACCAATACAAAGCATACAAATAAGGCTAGTTATATGAGAGTCTCTGGGAGAAAACCATAAGATAGAAACCAGTATGACGAGAGTTGCCATACACAAAACGGATATTGGACCTCGCCTTCCACTGAAAACCTTATCGGACAAGTACCCTGCACAAAGTCCTCCACACATGCTAGCTATGTCAAAAGCGACCATTTGCAATCCTGCTCCGGAAAGAGAGCTTCCTTTGGATTCGAGCAGTAACGTTGGGCCCCAATTTAAAAAAGTCATCCTGCAGATATATACAAATAAATTGGCGAATCCAACAAACCAAACTAATTTATTTCCAAGGGCTAATTTCAAGGTTTCCTTATATGTTAGCTTAGCCTCTTCATCAACTCTCCATTTTTCTGATTCAGCAATAGGGGCCAATCCAGTCATTTTTTCAATTGCTGGAAGGTTTAGGGATTCTGGAGTGTTTCTTAGTCTGTTGAGTACAAATCCTGCAAGGAAAATTGCAAAAATAGCTGGAATAAAAAAAACGTATCTCCATCCAAAATGCATCAATATCAATGGAGCTAACAATACAATAAATGCGCTTCCCACCTGATGTGATGTATTCCAAAGCGCCCATTTTGTTCCGATTTCAGTCGGACTATACCAATGAGTAAGCATTTTAGCGCAAGCCGGCCATCCCATCGATTGAAAACAAAAATTTAAAGACCAAAAAACTGCAAAGGACGGAACGACCGAACTGAATCCCATAAAGATGTTCATAAATGCTGAAAGTAATAAGCCGATGGCCATAACGCAACGGGCGCTATATCTATCTCCTATCATTCCGAAAAAACATTTTCCGACTCCGTATAAGATCGCAGATATAGATATAACGATGCCAATATCAGATTTTGTTATATGAAGATCTGCACAGATTGCTGGAATAGCTATCGAAAAATTTTGCCGCACCAAGTAGAATGAGGCGTACCCTATCATAATAGAATACATAGTCCTGAATCTCCAATACCTGAAAACTTTATCGCAGCTATCGGAATATTGTGATTTATTTTTCTGTTTTATGGATGCCATCTATAGCCTCCCTATTTTTCAAATGATTTAGAAAGAATTTCAAGATCTGTCATAAACCCTCCATCTTTTTCCATATTTTCTTTTACCCTCTTAACCGCGTGTATAACCGTTGAATGATCTTTCCCACCAAAACTTCTACCAATATCAGGCAGAGATTTCGTTGTAAACTTTTTAGAAAGATACATTGCAACTTGTCTTGCCATTGCAATTGATTTCTGCCGTTTTGAGGAATTCAGATCTGATAGTTTTACGGAATAGAACTCACACACCTTTCTCTGTATCAACTCTATCGTAATATACCGTTCATTCGCTCTTAAAATATCACTTAAAACCTCTTGAGCAACATCAATATTTATATCTCGACCAACCAATGTTGCATGAGCAACAATTCTATTCAAGGCCCCTTCCAATTCCCGAATATTTGAAGTTATTTTTACAGCTAAAAATTCTAACACTTTCTCCGGCACCTTTATCCTATGCCTTTTAGATTTCGATTGCAATATACCCAATCTCAATTCATAATTTGTCGGGTGAATGTCGGCAACCAGCCCCCAACTTAACCTAGATTTTAACCTATCTCCCACCCCGTCTAGATTGGATGGTGACTTGTCCGCCGACAATATAATCTGCTTATTGTTATCGACAAGATCGTTAAATGTATGAAAAAATTCCTCCTGAGTTGTATCCTTACCACCTATAAATTGAACATCATCTATCATAAGAACATCAACATTTCTAAACATCTCCTTGAAAGACATCGCGTCTTTAGATCTTAACGACTTTATAAAAAGGTACATAAATTTTTCAGCAGAAATGTAAATTACTTTTTTATTTGGATGCGTATCTTTTATATGCCAGGCTATAGCATGCATCAGATGTGTCTTACCAAGGCCTACTCCCCCATAAAGAAAGAGTGGATTAAATGGAGAGGTATCTGATTCGGCAACTCTCAAAGCTGCGGCATATGCAAATTCATTCGGTTTTCCAACGATAAAATTCTTAAACGTAAATTTCCTATCCAGAATGAATATTCCTTTTAACGGCAAATCCTCATTCGATCTTTCTTTGCAAGTGTCCAGAAGGACTATACCGTTAACAGACACTCTTGAAAATCCGTGAAATTTTCCATATGGTTTTGACAACTTAATCACTGTGTTAGAGAATCTGGAGATAACTTCGTCGCGGATAAAATTTGTAGGAGCAGATAACTTCAATACATCACCCTCAATATCAATGATACAGATTCTGGAAATCCAAGCGCTAAATTCAGCTTCTCCCACTTCGCTTTTTATGTCTTCTGCTAATCCATTCCAGACTTGCTTTAGTTTTTCTGAGGTGGTACTTTGCATATATTATCAGAGGTTTAACTTTGATGTTAACTCATCCAGATTCAAATCCGGATGTACTTCTATTCCATGTGGTAGGAATCTTATAACCACATTTCTAAACGCACCAATCTCTTCTGTGAAATCACCTGGGTTTAGATATTTTACGAAGAGGAAGGCCCCTCTAGCCTTAAGGTATGATTTAGGAGTTATCTTTTGATCTAGTTTATTTTTCCCTGGGATTATGTCGTATTTGATTATTTCCAATGAATCTCTATAGCTTTTTTCTAATGAAGTCAATTTTGAAAAATATACCTTCGAATTCATTCCCCGAAGCTTACCGCAAAGATCTTGTGAGTTAGCAATAACGACATGGCAAACAAAGGGCGTACCACCGTTTGCATTAGGATCTGACTCAAAATCTATTTTTTTTAACCAAACCGTAGCACCAGGCAGTCCGTTACAAGACACCACAAATACCCCTACAATTAAAGCAATAAACGTTTTATAAAACCTAGGCTGCAATAACTCTGCTCCTTCCTCTATTACTATTTACAACATAAACTTTTTGCCCAACTGAAAGAGCTGGAGAAACGCCTTGTGCTATCGTCACTATAGACCCCCTATCCAATTTGATAGTGTATTCCACACCGTCTACAGCTTTAGTGGCAGCAGAATTTCCAAGAACTCCTCCTACAAGCGCTCCGGATCCAGCAGTTAGAACTTTTCCACGTCCGCCTCCAAAAAGTGAACCTGTGAGCGCTCCACCAACAGCGCCCAATGCAGCGCCTTCCGGAGATGAGTCTGGTTTTAACTTAACCTTTCGTAGAGATAAAATATGTCCTGTCTCCGTTCTAGCGACTTCCCCAACATTGTTTTCATTATACATATCTCCAGAGAATCGATCAGAACAGCCCGAAAATAGGAATGAACATAGGAAACAGAGAGCTAATCCAAACTTATTCGTTAACATATGAGTCCAAACTTCAGAAGTCATTTTCCAAATTATATAGTTTATTCGTTCGGCTAACCATAAGAAATTTTCAATAAAGGAAGTTTGTAATTTCAATTAGCTCCGATACTGGTAACTCTTCGCAGAAGAACAAAGTAAGAAGATAAGGAGGTAGATCCCATCTATATGAACCTTTACAGTATTAGACTCAAGCCTCTCAAATATGCTACAATAAAAGCATACTAGTTAATAGCTGACTTAAGAGGTATCTAATTATGAACATAAACAATAACAAACTTCTAAGAAGGTTTCTTCTTGCAACGGTTTGTATGACTGTTCTTTATTCTGTTCAAGAAGTAAGGGGGACTCAGCCCAAACTCAACGTTGTTCGTAGAAAAAAGCCAATAGCTCCATATCCAGATCCAGCTTCAGATTCAACGACAAGCCTTATCCTGCAGCGGCAAACGGAGCTTGAGCAGCAAACGGAGTTTGAGCAACAGCACCAAGAGTTGAAGAAGGAAAAGGTGGATTTACTCAACGTCTTGGCGACAAACTCTCTGAATTTGCCTGAAGTATCTCCAGAAAAACAGCAACAACTTACTGAAGAGGTGAATCTTGTTGCAGAGGATTTGTTGGTATTACAAAACGAATTAAATATTGATTGCGATGATGCATTAGGTTGGTTTAAAAAACTTACCAATAATGAAGTAAGTGAGAAGGATTTTGGAAAAGCCTTTGAAAATGCCATTGAGGAGGTTGTTACATGGAGAAAGACCACTGCAGGCTTTTTAAAAGGAAATATACCCTTTGACCTTTCCCTTCTTGCCAAACTCAAGCGCTTGAAAATTGATACCATTTTCTTTATCACTGATGCAAAAAAAACGGATCCTGAATTTGGAAATAAATTACATAATATAAGAAAAGACATAAGCGAAATTATTAAAGAACTTGCTTCAGCTTCCGCTGAAAAAAACGTTGAAGATGAAGTATATGACCAGCTACTCGGGAAAGTAAATTCTGTTGTGTTCGATATAGTAAAGAAAACTTTATATTCGAAAATCAATGCTCTGGTTCTTGAGGGGGAAAGGTGGATATCAAATATCCCTTGTGAAAGTACCAAAGATGAAAATTTAAAAAAAAGTTTTGAGGCCATCATAACTGAGGTGAAGACTTTCAAAGAGCAAATCATTAATAAAGACTTCAGTGAGGACTTTTTGGACTATGACAGTGAGGGGTTATTTGAGCCAGTGGGTTTTAGTGAAATTCAAGATAAATTTGAAAAGATAAAGTTAACTAAAGGATATGAAAGCGTTCAAAAAAAGGTCGATCTGGAGGGTAAGCTTGATAAAGCTGGTCAAATCCTTTTGAATATTCCAGATCAAAATTTAAATGAGGCTACGCGAAAAGAAAAGGAGGAATTATTAAAAAGGGTAGACACAAATAAAAATTCAGTGGAAGAAGGACGATTTGATGAAATACCAGAATTGGAATGGGATGTTGAAGAATTTGAAGATAAATTAAAGGGGGGAGAAGAGTTACTTTCCGAAGAATTGCCGCTTCTTAAGGAAGATTTAGAGTTGCTAAAATCGCACCTTGAATCAATTCAGCAGGAGGGGGCTGGGGTTGATATACCTGGATTATTAGAGAGATTTGATAACTTTAAAACTAAGGAGTTTGCAAATGAAGTTAAAAGATCTATTGGTGAGGCGTTTAAGTATAGGGGGGTTTTGGAGAGTGTTGTTGGGCAGATGAGAATAGTTGGTATTGTACACTGG
>JAIRYO010000048.1 GCA_031267725.1 Holosporales bacterium
GTTGACCCGAATAACCACTACAAGATGTTGTGGGAGTTTAATGACCGAGGAAAGAAACAGATCAAAGAAATCTCTGACGCGTTAAAACTTTCAGATAAGCTTTTTTTGGCAACCGATCCTGATCGTGAGGGAGAGGCAATTTCTTGGCATATCATACAAGTTCTTGATTCAAAAAAGCTTTTAGCAAATAAACACATCCAACGTGTTGTTTTTCATGAAATCACTAAATCTGCTGTAAAGCATGCATTTGAAACACCTAAACAACTTGATCAAAATTTAGTTGATGCATATCTTGCCAGGCGCGTGCTGGATTACCTTGTTGGGTTTTCGCTCTCTCCGATTCTTTGGCGTAAAATGCCTGGGGCAAGATCTGCTGGAAGAGTTCAATCGGTTGCCCTTCGCCTTATTGTCGAAAAAGAACTTGAAATTCAAAAATTTGGATCAGAAGAGTATTGGTCGATACATGCAGATTTTGAAACTAAAAACGATTCATTTACCTCAAATTTAACTCACTTGGACGGGAATAAACTTGAGAAGCTAGAGATCAAAAATGAAACTTCCGCCACTGAGATAAAGGTAATCATCGAAAAAAAGAGATATTACATTGATAAGATCGAAAAGAGAGCGGTGAAAAGGAATCCTTACCCCCCCTTCACAACCTCAACACTTCAACAAGATTCCGTAAGAAAGCTTGGATTTAGCGCAAAAAAAACTATGCAAACTGCCCAGAAGCTTTATGAAGGAGTATCGATAGATGGGGTAATCAGCGGACTTATAACTTATATGAGAACGGATAGTACCAACCTTTCAGATGAAGCCATCAAGAGCTCAAGATCATTTATAAAAGAAAACTATGGAGATAAGTATTTACCAAAATCCCCGAGGGTCTATAAAACAAAATCAAAAAATGCTCAAGAAGCTCATGAAGCCATTCGGCCAACCTCCTTTCAAAGAGATCCATTATCGATAGCGCAATACCTTTCAAAGGATGAATTTTTGCTATACGAACTCATATGGAAAAGGGCGTTGGCTTCACAAATGGAAAATGCAATACTCGACCAAGTCTCCATCGATATCTTTTCAAAAGATAAAAAGGCGCAGTTTAAAGCTACTGGATCGACTATTGCATTTGATGGATTTTTGAAAGTATATGTTGAATCGACAGATGACGATTCTGAGAGCAAGAAAACAAAAAAATTGCCACCTCTTAATGAAGGTGAGGATTTGAATTTAATTAATCTTCTAACATCTCAACACTTCACCCAACCACCTGCAAGATTCAATGAGGCAACTCTTGTGAAAAAACTTGAAGACCTTGGGATAGGAAGGCCATCAACATATGCAACGATAATAAATGTACTCCAAGAAAGAAGATATGTCACCTTACAGAAAAAAGTATTTACTCCTGAAAGTATAGGCTTTTTGGTAGTTTCATTTTTAAGAAATTTTTTTACTAAGTATATTGAATATGGATTTACTGCCGATCTTGAGGAAGAATTGGATGATATATCAAACGGCAAACTTCTTTGGAAAAAGGTTTTAGACAATTTTTGGAATGAGTTTAATTCTAGCATTTTGGAAGCTCAGGAACTCACTATAACAAAAGTTATCGATACTGTCGAAAATGACATTAGCGATTATGTTTTCAGATCTCTTGATGGAGTTAGGGCTTGCCCAGTTTGCGAAGGAAAAATAAATTTAAAACTTGGCAAATTTGGAGCATTTTTGGGGTGTTCAAATTATCCAAAGTGCAAATTTATAAAAAGAATCGATTCGCAAAATTCTGATTCCTCTAAAGAAGGGGTTTCGTATGAGCAACCTGTTAAAACGGAAATTGGAAAAGACAATTACGGCGATACCGTGTTTCTCAAAAAGGGACCATTTGGATACTATTTCGAATGGGAAAAGACTAAAGAAATAAAGATTTTAAAAGATAAAAAAAACAAAAAGGACAAAAAAATTGAAAAACCGAAAAGGCTTTCTGTGCCAAAATTCATTTCCGAACCTTATGAATTGACGATAGATGATGTATTGATCCTAGATAGCCTTCCTAAAAATCTCGGAAAGTATTCAGATAACAAAAAAGAAATATTTTTAGACCTTGGAAGATTTGGGCCATACCTTAAGATGGGGGATAAAGCATATAAACTTGAAAAAAGTGCAAATTTCATAAGGACAACTTTAAAAGATGCTATAAAGCTCGTAAATGGAACAAATGCAGAATAATACATCTTGCATAAAGCACATCTTTCTTTTTTTAGCTTCCCATTGCAGAAAGTCATCGTAATCGTCGGTCCAACAGCATCTGGAAAAACAAAATATGCTGTTGAAAAAGCGAAATCGATTGGTGGAGAGATAATTAATTGCGATAGTTTACAGGTATATAATGACTTAAGAATATTAACATCTTTTCCGAAAGAGGAAGAGACTTTTGGAGTAAAGCACAAGCTTTTTGGATACTTGAATTACGATGAAAAAATTTCTGCGGTGAGTTGGGCAAGATCAGCCGCTTCAGAAATTAAAAAAACCTTTCACTCAGGCAAGGTACCGATAATTGTTGGAGGTACCGGCCTTTACATAAAGACTCTCATAGAGGGAATTTCTCCAATTCCGGAAATCTCTCATGAGAACAGAAAAACAGCAAATAGTCTAGCAAAAACCAATTTTCAACAACTTCAACAAACCTTATATAACCTTGCCCCTGAATTGAAAGAAATATTTACTTCCAAGAACCATAGGCAGCTAATCAGGGCTTATGAAATTTTCCTAGAAACCGGAAAATCAATAAAATATTTTACATCTCTTCCTAAAATAGAATTTATAAAAAACGTAGAGTTTGACATAAACCTTCTCGAGCCCGAACGAAATGAACTATATCAGAGAATCAATTCTAGATTTGAATTAATGCTGAAAAGTGGCGCTATCGAAGAAATTGAAAGCCTGCTTCAAAAAATGAATTTAAAAAATAGAATGGAAATTTTCAAAAAATACCCTATATTTAACGCAATTGGCGCCAAAGAAATAACCCTCTATTTAGACGGAATTTACTCCTTTGAAAAGATGAAGGAAGTGTCAATGATGAATTCTAGACATTACGCAAAACGACAAATAACTTGGTTTAAACACCAACTGTAAATATAAATGTCCAACTTCAAACAGATGTGAGACAAAAGAGGCGGAGTTACTTTTCATCTATTAATAACTCTGAAGCTGGCATGGCCCATCCTGGATAGACCGTGAACTTAACATGTATAGCAATCTTCGAATATTACTTAGAGGACTTGGTAATATGTATGAAAAGGTGAAGAAAGTGCTTATATATAAGCCTATAGCATGGGTTACTCCCTATCTAGGCTGAGCCGAGCAGGAGTCATGTTATTTATAAAACATAAAATGTTTCACACGGGGAGGGCGATACGTTTTCACTACTAGTTGGCCGAAAATTGCTCTTAGCTGGTGTCCGTATTTTTTAAGGATGAAATGCAATTATCACAAAGGCAATTTTACAGATACAATGTGACTTTCCAGTTCGGCTGGTGAGGTTATCGGGCGTTTATCAGGATTCTGCCTAATTTGCGCAAATGACTCTTAAATTATTCGTAATGAGTCCACATGGTTAATACCTTGATAGTATGCTCATTTTTTGTGATTTCGTACACTAATCTATGTTTTATATTAATCCGCCTACTATATACATTATCAAACCCGATCAATTTCTTAAAATGCGGAGGAGAGGCAAAAGGATTTTCCGAAATAATATCCAACAGCTTTGCCGTTTTTCCCTTTAATCCCATATCCTTAAGTTTTATAGAATCTGACTGCGCTCTCTTCGTATAAATTATTTTCCAATTTACCACGGTAATTTATCTGAACAATCGGCATCTTTTGTTTTTACCCCTTCCACTATCGATTCATACGTAGCTTTATTCGACATCAGGTATACCGTTTCCTCTATATCTTTCCATTCATTTTCAGAAACCATGACAACATTGCCAGGCTTTGACGTGATACAAACTGGCTCTCCTGTTTTGTTTACTCCCTCAACCAACGTATAGATATTTTCTCTTGCCTTTGAAATATTCACTCTTTCCATAATATAACCTATGACAAAATTGCTACACAATTAATAGTACCAGAAAACGTACGTATATGTCAATGATCTGTATGCGTTCATATAGTTTGAGACAAGAAAGTGCCCTCGAAATTACTTTTCATCCAATAGCCATAACTCCTGCATGACCTAGCTTGAATAGGGAGTAAACCACGTTCCGATGATTAATGCTTTAGGTGATGTTGCAATCTTAGAATACTACTTAGAGAACTTGGTAATCCATATGCAAAAGATAAAGGAAATTCTTTACTCACTATTCAGGCTTGGATATGCGGGGGGTATGGTTATTCATAGAGGAAAAGTAATTTCGCAGGCCACTTTCTTATCTCACATCATATGGAGGTATACAGAAATTATTACTCGTTCACAAATGCGTGAAGATATTGTACCATGGACATATTTGAAACATTAAGTATTAAAATAGGACGGCGAGATGTCGAAGGACTACTATTCCATACTTGGAGTGAGCAAAACAGCTACGCAAGATGAAGTTAAAAAAGCTTATAGAAAGCTGGCCATTCAATGGCATCCAGATAAAAATCCTGGTAACAAGCAGGCTGAAGAAAAATTTAAAGAAATAAATGAAGCTTATGAGATTTTGAAGGATGAGCAAAAGCGTGCCGCATATGATAGATATGGAGACAATGCTTTTCAAAATGATGGTTTCGGAAAAGGTCAAGAAGGATTTTCTAGAGATTTCGAGTTCGAAGAAAGATTTTCGAATTTTTCAAATATATTCGAAGAGATGTTTGGAGGTGGTTTTTCAGATAAAAGACAAACAAGAAATCAATCACAACCGGGCTCAGATATAAGATATGATCTTTCGATATCATTAGAAGATGCCTATCGTGGAAAAAAGTTAAACATCAGCTTTTCGACATTAACCAAGTGTGAATCATGTGGTGGAACTGGAAGCGAGGGCAATAAAAAACCAGCTCCTTGCCCAACGTGTGGAGGAAGAGGGAATGTTCGTTATAACCAAGGGTTTATCACGATAGAAAGGCCTTGTTCTACTTGTGGAGGCAGCGGAACTGTTTTATCTGACCCATGTAAAAAATGTTCGGGAAGTGGTCGGTTAAAAAAAGTGAAAAATTTAGAAATCGGCATTCCAGCTGGAGTTGCAACCGGAAGTAAGATAAGATTAATTGGAGAAGGTGAGGCGGGATTTAAAGGGGCCCCAGCCGGAAATTTGTACGTTTTCATCAATGTTTTTCAACATAAGATTTTCGCGAGAAAAGAAAACGACTTATATTGTACGGCCCCAATTTCTATGGTAAAGGCTGCGCTTGGTGGAGAAATTGAAATTCCAGATTTGGATGGTAAAAATTGCTCTGTAAAAATTCCATCTGGGACACAATCCGAGAGTCGACTTAAAATAAAAGGAAAGGGAATGCCTGTAATAAACTCGTCAAGACGCGGTGATATTGTCGTCGAAATTTTTGTTGAAACTCCGGTGGGATTATCGAAGAAGCAAAAAGAAATTCTCGAAAATTTCGCAAACGAAAAAGACGAGAAAACCAATAGCCCGAAATCATTTGAGTTTTTCAGAAAGTTAAAAGATTTCTTCTCATAAATAAAAGCATATGAAATTTTTGGGATTAAAAGAATTAAGCAGTGATAATCTAGGTCTGAACCCAGCCGAGTGATCCAGGCTTTTAAACCAATTGTTCCACATGGAACATTTTATGTTTTACACCGCCCGAAAACTCCCTTCAAGGGTCAAGCAGAATCTACTCAGGCCTACTATAATTAAACTACTTCCTATATGTCTTTTAAAAAACTCCTCTGAATTAACGTTTTATTAAGCTTTTTGTGATACTCTATGTATTCCATCCCTAGCCCCCACCCACCACTGGGGGACCTCCGGTCGGGTCCGGCCGCAACACCTGAGTTGTTCTCTCGTTTTGCAAGCGCAAGCTTAGCATATCATAAAAAGTTTAACATTGCGTTAATTTTGGAAAACTTTTTTTAAATAAATGTTCCACGTGGAACATTTTATGTTTTATGAATAACTCTGACTCCTGACTCCTGCCTGCTTCCAGTCTGAATAGACCGTAAACCATGCCCCAATGATTTTTGTATTTTTTTTATAACGCTTTAAGCATGATATACACAAACAACCTTTTTACCCTCTATATATCGATTATTAGCTTTTTGTAGCCGAGTTTAAAAATTCGTGATACGATAATGAGTGTGATTTTTGTGTGAGTGTCGATCATGAAAGATAACGTTGGTTTTGACCCCTTATTAATAGCGGCTGGAGAAGGACTCAGGAAATACATGCTTTCCGTGTATGGCAAAATGTTTTTCGCTCTTTTGTTAACAGGAGTTGTGTCGTTTACTTGCATATCTAGTTCAGTTATTTTAAATTTTATGGCAAGTAAAACCGTTTCTACACTGCTTTTTCTCGGAACCTTTTTCATAGCCATTTCTTTACCAATGAGGATTAAAAAAATGTCCCCCGAAAAAGCGGAGGGGTTATTTTGGTTTTATTCCGTATTGATTGGAGCATTTATATCCCCTATTTGCATCATTTATACTGGCGAAAGTATAGTAAATGCATTTCTTACAACAGCGGCTTTTTTTGGAGGAATGAGCCTTTATGGCTACACAACCAAGAAGGATTTGACAGCGCTCGGATCTTTCATGTTTGTGGGCCTTGTTACAATAATCGTAGCTTCACTAGTTAACTGTCTTTGGACAAAAAATTCTGCCTTTCATCTTTTGCTGACCGCATTATCTGTTATTATTTTTTGTGGTTTAACTGCCTATGATGTTCAGAAAATTAAGTCGTTTTACAATCCTTCTATTGGAAATGAAACCCTGGGTAAACAGGCGACATTGGGGGCCTTAGTTCTTTATCTGGATTTTTTAAATCTTTTCCTAAACTTAATTCGTTTACTCGGAAAACGTCGTTAAATTCAATTTCTAAACGGTTGTATATCGTCTGGCCTTAGGTTAAAAATTGGGAGAAAGATCGGTGTATACGGATCTCTTTCCCATACCTTGTCCGGATTATTTTTAAATGGCCTGCAAAACTGATTTTTTGTTATACTTCCAAGAAGCTATTTGGAAATTATGATCTAATTATGAAATTTTTTTGCTATAAACTAAAGATCTTAGTTATTGTTTTATTTGGAACATTTTGCTACTCCGGATGTAACACTTCTGAAAATCATGATTTTTCAGAACTTGACGCAGTTATGGGAAAAGAAACTAGTGTCGATTCCAAATTTTCAGAAATTCTTGCCTCCAAGGTAATGCAAAGGTTAAAAGGGGTAGATCAGGCAGGGCCCCCGAGATATCTTACTAAAATGTTACCTAGCTTTTCGAGGTATGAACACTCTCTTGGAGTTTTGGCATTACTAAAAAAAGCTAATGTATCTCAAAAGGAACAAGTAACCGGAATACTCCATGATGCATCGCATGTCGTATTTTCTCATGTTGGAGATCACATATACGCTAAAAACATCAATGCTCATACTGAAGAAAGTTATCAAGATTCGATACATTCCAATTATTTGCGCGAAAGCGGAATTGAAAAAATTTTGAAAAAGTTTGGTTTGTCGGTAGATGATGTTGATATAAAAAGAAACGGTTATTCTGCTCTAGAACAATCCCTACCGGACATGTGTGCAGATAGGATTCAATATAACATTCATACAGGGGTTCTTCTTGGAAAAATATCCAAAAAGGACGCTAGCAAAATTATTTCCAATCTTACATTTCAAAACGATAAGTGGTTTTTCACGGATGCAAAAATTGCTAGAAAATTTGCAGATTTATCATTGTATTTTACGCAAAATTTCTGGGGAGCTAAATGGAACACATCT
Source organism: Holosporales bacterium (assembly GCA_031267725.1). Taxonomy (GTDB): domain Bacteria; phylum Pseudomonadota; class Alphaproteobacteria; order RUG11792; family RUG11792; genus JAIRYO01. The sequence goes on from JAIRYO010000048.1 coordinate 7,945, forward strand.
ATGAATATACATTTCGCTAATGTGCTGCGTGAGGCGCTCAGAATACGGCTAATAAAACATGAAGATCTGTTTTTGACGGATGATGTCATAATGGAAAGAATTCTAAAAAGTAAAAACCGGGTGATTCAGCTCAATTTACAACAGTGTAAGCATTCTACTGGGAAGATTTTTGGAGCAAAGTATAAAACAGACTTTTTCAGACCAAAATTCAGAGGCATAGATCCATTGATTTCGGATAAATTCGGAAAAATGTGTAGATTAACAGAGATTGATCACGAATTTAGAAAACAATATGACTCAGTTAAAATTTGGTGCAAAAATGGATTTGAAATAGATATACTGGTGCAGTAGTGTTTTTTTTCGAGAAGTATCGTTATGAGAAGGCATAGCATATCCTCTGCAATCGACTCGCTTCTCGATAATTTTTTCCTTATCCAAAAAGATATCGATAGTGTATCTAATTTATATGGAACGGTTATAAAAGAAGCTGAATATGCTGTTATAAAGAAAACTATGGAATTAACAAGTCGGAACAAAAAGCAAACGGCAAAGATCTTGGGAATCAGTCGCAATACGCTAAATCTTAAGATAAAAAATTTAAAAATTGGAGTTTGAGAGCATGTCTAGCATAAATCGAGCTTCCCTATCTATTTTACTTGGAAAGTTTAATCCGAAACGGAAAATTTCAAGCTCCGCCAAGTTTCTCCTTTTGATGATTTTTTCTTTCTTTATTGCGATTTCAGATTTTTTTGAATTCTCGTACCTAAGCGACTCGAAACAAATTTTGGAAAGTCTTATTTTTCCACTAAAACACCTCACGGGTAATTTAATGAAAATTCCACAAACGGTACTACAATACGTGGATATAAAAAAAGAAAATGCTTCGCTGCGTCTAGAAATAGATAAATTAAAAATAAGGGCAATCGTAGCTTCTGGAATCGAGAAAGAATTTGAAGAGTTGAAAAAATCGATAAACTTTGAGTATAGATCAGATCCTCTCAAAAGCATAGAAAGAATCCTTGGATTTGATAAGTCCATATATAATTCTTATCTGTTGATTTCTGTATCTCAAGAAAACACCAAAGAAGGGGCTATCGTCACTGTTCCACAAGGGCTTATTGGAATAATAACAAAAAAGTGCAAAAAATTTGCAAAGGTTCTTCCTATAACAAATTCTAAAATACTTATTCCTACTAAGACGGATTCTGGAGAACATGTGATATTGACAGGAACAGATCAAAACGAGATGATTTCAAATGAGATAAAAAGTAACACAGTAACGGATTTGAAAATTGGCGAAATATTGAGCACCTCAGGAGAGGGAGGAATTTATAAAAAGGGTATCCCCGTTGCAAGGATAACGAAAATAGATAAAGTAAAAAACCAACTAATGGCAAAGCCACTCGCTAAAATTGATGATCTTGATTTTGTCTCAGTGGCTAACCCGGTTGTCCAAGTTCAAGCAGATGTGAGAGAAAGGGCGCGGAGTTAGTTTTCCTTTATTAATGTCATGACTCCAACACAGCCAAACCTGAATAGGAAGTAAACCATGTTCTTCCCCTTTTCATACATATTACCAAGTCCTCTAAGTAATATTCAGATATTGCTATATATCATGCTTAAAGCATGGCGGAGAGAGAGTCCGCAATAACCCCAGTAATTTTTCCTCGTTTTTAAGTAAAAAATTTCTGAGGGAATTTGAAATGTATATTAAAAACTATACATTTTTTCTTTATTATTGATTTTCCAATCTTTTTAACTGATATAGTCCTACACACCTCTCAGACGCTCATACATTAATTTTTTTCTTATCGTAACAAACTACCTTAAAAGATATAAAATATTTGTGTGTAATTGTTATTTTGGCTTATAGAGGGGGATTTATTCTGAAGTTTTTATTTTTCTTTTAGAAAATTTTTTATTCTTCGATTTTTATCTCCTATATTAATTGTGTATCTTACTTTATTTTTTAGGGGAGAACAAATGCTCATTTTTTAGTCCTGGTTTCTCTGTTTATCCGCCAGCCTTACTTTGACGGTTTGGAAATTATATGGTAAAATACGAGGTGAAGTTTCCTTTGAAACAACTAGGTGTATATGGTTACGTTCAACATAAATCCCGAGAAAGCGGTTGAAACTATTGTATATCTAGCCAATAAAAAGCCGAATATTGATCATTATCATGTGGTGAAAACGATATTTTATGCTGATAAGACGCACTTAAATAGGTACGGACGTCCGGTTTTGGGAGATAAATACATAAAAATGCAAGCTGGCCCTGTCCCCTCTTTGGTATTGGATATTATCAACCTTAATGATCATGCTCTAGATCCTAAATTGGTCGAGAGGGCGTTGGATTCTTTTATAATCACTCAGGATAACAAGAAAAAACTTATATCCCCTAAAAGAGAGGGTATTCTGGACAAGTTCTCAGAGTCTGATTTAGAATGTTTAGACGAAGCTTTCGATTTTTGTAAGGAAAAGAGTTTTAAAGAACTCCTTAATGTTTCACATAAAGAAAAAGCATGGAAAGAAGCAGAGAATAATGGTGAGATGGATTATTTTTTAATGCTTGATGATGAAAATCCACTAAAAGACGGGATTGCGGAAGACCTATTGGAAATGCCACAGTCGCTTGTATTTTGAAACATGAATTTTAAAGTTGGAACGATTTATCACTTTAAGAATTGCGAGACTGCGTATCCCCCGAAGAACAAATTTGCAGTGTGCATATCTTCGAGGAGATCATTTTTCTACTTAATAAATTCAATTGATGACAAAAGGCCGTATGCATATGAGGAGAAACATGTAGTTTTCCTGGAGACAAGTCGTGTAGAGTGTTTATCTCATAAGTCATACATTAACGTTTCAAAAGTTCGTGAAATTCAACAAAAGCATGACGTGCAAGAGAAAAACATTCTGAGCAATGATTTACTACTTAAAATCAGGAATAAGGTCAAGAATAATAAGAAACTTTCTAACGAATACAAAAATATTATTTTGGAAGAG
>JAIRYO010000059.1 GCA_031267725.1 Holosporales bacterium
TTTTCTACGTAGAACCGGTAATCGGCGTCAGTTTTCTTAGAGTCCAAATCCTGAAAAGGCATCATGAGCACAATTAACTCTGTTTTCTGCTGATCTGGAGAAAGCGACTTGCAGGGAGCCTTAATCTTCCCTGACATCTTAGTCTTTAAGGCGGCACCTGGGTCTCCGGCTACATCCATGTGCACTGCAATTGTGATTCCAATAATCATTGCCAATCTTTTATTCATATCTTGCCGCTCCCTAATAACTACAGCAGAAATCATCTGTGTATTATGCAGGTAATAAATAAAAAACACATAAAATTATGTCGCATATCACAAAATTTTCATCATACAAGCTTTTTCCGCATCATTTTCCGACTCCCTCTCACTTGCCGCTCATCCTCTTCCTGGGCTCGCTCCAACAACCCATTGAAATCTCTCTGAAATTTTCCCAGCGGAACTAAAATCACGCTAGTTCGTCTTCAGTGACATCCGCTACTCCGGTCGTTTTGGTCGAACTTTTGGGGATTTTCGGGAGCGGGTTTTTAGAAAAAGTCCGGGATCGTCTCAACAGGAGGAGCTCCGTAGCGGAACTGCCGAAATTCTCCGGTCCCCCGCTTTTGGAGAATTTCCGCGATTCCGGAGAGCTTTTTACTCGAAGAAAAAGCCGTCGATTTTAGATAAATTGTCTGTTTATGTCGATGCATAGCTCACAAATTGCTCTGTAACAGAAGGCCTTATAAAGGCATCACTCTATCCGACAATCCTTCATTCTCCGTATTTGCCATAGAAGATGGTGGAGCTAACGTCCCTTTGGGCGAACTCGTTCTCCAGTTCCGCTGCTCTAACTTTTTCTTTAATTACAAGCAGTTACGGAGATTTTTCCGGAGACCGTCCTCGCACTATGTTAATGTCACTTAAGGCGAACTTTTCGCGTTCTCCGTTCCCCTGTCAAGATTTGTGAGTAATTTCAAGAAGTTATTGAGATATTTCTGTGGAAGTGTCAACCGCTATGCGGATGGGAATCGAAAAGTGAATATTCTTGACAGATATGCACCATATCTCTTGGTTCGAAAATTGTATGAAAGTTTGTTATTTTTTAGACGCTATATTCTCTATAGCTTCCACCGATAAACCTGTCAGATCAGAAATATCCTCGATACTCATTCCTCTTGATAACATTTTTGTCGCCGTTTCTCTTGCCTTACGAATTTCTCCCTCAGCCTTCCCTTCAGCTTTAGCATCTTTAAGTCGAGTGATTTCCGCATCTTTTTGCATATCGTAGCGTTTATATTCCAGCAGCTCCTCTGGAGTAAACGCATACTCAGCCAGCGCGCCGTAGGCTTTCTTATTACAGGTGAATTTTTGCTGATCTCTTCCAGTTCGCTCGGTTCGGTACTTGGAGCATTTTTAAAAAAATACATCCATTATATCCAAAAATCGAAACTATCTCCATGAATCTCACAGATTATAGCAATCTCGCTCAGTGGTTTAGTAGTGTGTGCGTATTGTTAGATCATTTAATGCATCTCTCGACTCTGCAGATAAATGTATCTGATCTTTATGTAAATAAAATGCATGAGCCAAGCCATAAACACATCCATTAACCAAACTTTCCAGTTCAGTGTCAACGATTTCATCAGCAACGGCTTCACGATCATCCAAAGCATGTTTCACTTGATTAACGTTATCTATCGCTACCGCTAGCTTACCATCATAATCATCTTGAGCTGTTTCCAAAGCACCGACGGCATTCTGCGCCACTTCCCAACCTGATGTGTTTATGAAAGACGTAATAGCGGAAACTACACTTTCTGGTAACTCTAGTCTGTGACTCCGCATTGAGTAACTATAACTACAGAAAAAAACACACAATAAACATAAGCATCTATACATCATCGCCTCCCTCTCTTTAATCGGTTATCCATCGACTATAATAACACTCACCCAATCCTTGTTTAGAATAACTCGGACGGTACTTTGTGTCAAATGTTTTTTTATTGCGAAATATTGGATTTTCTCCATAGCAAGCATACCCAATATTTGCATTTGTAATCGTTATGACTTTATCGATTACCATATTATCTTCATAAAAGGTCTCATCCCTAGAATGCCCAAAACTTAATGGTTTAAAAATGCAGGCATAGTATAAATTTTCTGAAAGATCGTCTCCTTCTAAATAATTAATGGTATTTTTCAAGCTTCCAAGAATGGTCCTTATCTCTTCTATTTTCAATATGTCAGCTCCAGCACCTCGCCAGGCTCTAATCGATAGTCTTTCCCTATTGATATCATTGACCCCATTTAATCCATTCCAAAAATACGAATAAGGCGCAAGGTTGCCGATTTGAACAATGCTAACGTCTTTTTCTGTGTTTTGCCTTATAGGATCTCTTAAATGATGATACCAATGCACCATCTCATGAAAAATAAGAGCATCATATGATGTAGTATCCATCGTGATATAGCTACATAGATCGTATCTTTTGCCAATTACTGTGCGTTTAGCAATACCAGCGTCAGTATTAATATTAATTCTACTAGAATTTTCTAAATATGCAAATGGAGATCTTAAGCGTATAGATATAGATCTATTCCGATTCCGTGTATTAGGAAGTGCAGCAATCAAAATTACATCTGCTCCACAACATCCAATGTTTCCTCCTGGATTATGTCTTCTTATTTCGATAAGAATTCTGTACAAAAGTACTCTTCCAACGGAAGTAGAAGCGATTTTACGGAAATGCCGTATAAATAAGTTTATTGTTGATACTTGTCCTCCATGATTGGGATCATTAACCATATCAACATTATTAATACTGCCATCAAATGATATAATCGGTTGCAGATTGTTCGCTTGTGCATCCCATCCTGCCTGTACAATAGCCGCTGGAATTTGAGCTCCAACGATAAGACCTGGAAAAGGCGTAGGAACTCCAAACATCTGCATATACCACTCTGTGATAGGAGAATTTTCTCTGTTGTCGATGTTTGCACATGAGTATTCCACAGCTTCTGGAGTTGTTGGCTGAGATCCATCTGCTGGAAAGTAGATGTTATGTT